>JAOUMF010000022.1 GCA_029881615.1 Alphaproteobacteria bacterium
CCGATATTCTCGGTGACGAGGATCATCTTGGCGACATGGACTTCAAGGTCGCAGGCACGGATAAGGGCATTACCTCGTTGCAGATGGACATCAAGATCACCTCGATTACCGAGGAGATCATGAAGATCGCCCTGGCGCAGGCCAAGGAAGGGCGCATGCACATCCTCGGCGAGATGGCCAAGGCTCTGACCGACGCTCGCGAGGATGTGTCGGCCAATGCGCCGCGCATCACCACTTTCCAGATACCGCGTGACAAGATTCGTGAAGTCATCGGTACCGGCGGCAAGATCATTCGCGAGATTTGCGAGGTCACCGGCGCCAAGGTGGATATCGAAGATGATGGCACCATCAAGGTCGCAGCCGTCGATCAGTCGGCGGGCGATCGTGCCATTGAATGGATCAAGGGTATCGTGGCCGAGCCCGAGGTTGGCGTGATCTATACCGGCAAGGTCGTGAAAGTCGTCGATTTCGGCGCGTTCGTGAACTTCATGGGTAGCCGCGATGGCCTGGTTCACATCTCGGAGCTAAATGACGGCCGGCCGCAGACCGTAACCGAAGTTGTCAACGAAGGCGACCAGGTCAAGGTCAAGGTTCTGGGTATCGACGACCGTGGCAAGGTTCGCCTGTCGATGCGCGTCGTGAACCAGGAGACTGGCGAGGACATCACTGCGGAGGTCGGCGAATCCCGTCCGTCCGGTGGCGGCGGTGGCGATCGTGAGGGCGGCGAGCGCCGTGGCCCGCGTCGCAAGCGCGACGACTGATCCTGGTTTTCAGGTAAAACGAATGACGGCGGTCCTCAGGGACCGCCGTTTTTCTTTGCCGTCTGTTAGAGCGGATTTCGCTTTCGCCAAACCCTGAATCCAGCTTCAAGCCGGTGGAACGACCATGCCGATCACGTTGTAACCGCTATCGACGTAATGGACTTCGCCGGTAACGCCCGTTGACAGGTCGGACAGCAGATAAAGGCCCGCGCCGCCCACATCTTCCAGGGTGATGTTCCGGCGCAAGGGGGAATTGTCGCCCTGCCATTTATAGACGAAACGGGCTCCGCCGATCGCGGCCCCCGCCAGGGTGCGCATCGGGCCGGCCGATATCGCGTTCACGCGGATGGCGCGCCGCCCCAGGTCGGTTGCCAGATAGCGAACGCTGGCCTCCAAAGCAGCCTTGGCGACGCCCATGACGTTATAGCTGGGCATGACACGTTCGGCGCCGGAATAGGTAAGCGTGATCAGGCTGCCGCCGTCCGTCATCAAGCGGGCCGCCCGTTGCGCCACGGCGGTGAAGGAATAGCACGAGATATCGAGAGTCTGGGCGAAATTGGCTCGCGAGGTGTCGAGATATTCTCCCTTCAACTCTTCCTTGTCGGAATAAGCCACGGCATGGACCACGAAATCGAGCGAGGACCATTTCTCGCCTAGTTTATCGAAGACGTTGTCCAGATCGGCGTCGCTTGAGACGTCGCAGGGCAGGAGGATCGGATCTTTGCCAACGGACTCGGCAAGCGGCCGCACCCGTTTCAAAAGCGCCTCGTCCTGATAGGTGAATGCCAGTTCGGCGCCATGCCGTGCCAGCATTTCGGCGATCCCCCAAGCTATCGAGTGATCGTTGGCGACGCCCATGATCAGGCCTCGCTTGCCGGCCATCAAACTCGTGCCCTCAGTCATGTCTTTTTCGTACCCGCCAGAAATAAGGTTAGCCCGCCTGTCAGCGGGCGTTTTTGGTTCAATCAGCGTGCCGCCGGAATACCAGCGCGGCATTGGTACCGCCAAATCCGAAGCTGTTCGACATTACGCAGTCGAGGTCGACATTTTCCATCGTCTCGCGCACGATGGGAACACCTTCGGCACCTGGATCCAGTTCCTCGATATTCGCCGAT
Source organism: Alphaproteobacteria bacterium (assembly GCA_029881615.1). GTDB lineage: Bacteria > Pseudomonadota > Alphaproteobacteria > UBA8366 > JADFVY01 > JADFVY01. The sequence continues at coordinate 1,877 of JAOUMF010000022.1, forward strand.
GCCGCGATGAATTTGTTTTTCATCATCAACAGCGAATAGATCACTTCCTGAACGCCGGTGGCGCCTTGGGAATGACCGGTCAGCGACTTGGTGGAACTGATCGGGGGTGCATTTTCGCCGAATACTTCACGAACGGCTTCCAACTCACGGGTGTCGCCCACCGGTGTACTGGTTCCATGGGCGTTAATGTAGCCCACGGGAGTGTTCAGGCCGGCCAGCGCCATCTTCATGCAACGCACGGCGCCTTCGCCCGAGGGCTGCACCATGTCGTAGCCGTCCGACGTGGCGCCGTACCCCACCAGCTCGCCATAGATTTTTGCGCCGCGGGCCTTGGCATGTTCCAGTTCTTCCAACACCACGACGCCGGCACCGCCCGCGATGACGAACCCGTCGCGATTCTTGTCATAGGCGCGGCTGGCCTTGGTGGGGGTATCGTTATAGCTGGACGATAGCGCGCCCATGGCGTCGAACATCACGGTCAGGGTCCAGTGCAGTTCCTCGCCGCCACCGGCGAACACGATATCCTGCTTGCCCCACTGGATCAGTTCCGACGCGTTGCCGACGCAATGCGCGCTGGTCGAGCAGGCGGAACTGATGGAATAGTTATAACCCTTGATGGCAAACGGCGTGGCCAGCGTTGCCGAGTTGGTGCTCGACATGGTGCGCGGCACCCGATAAGGGCCGACTTTGCGCACGCCCGAGGCGCGCAGAATATCGGCTGACTCGACCAGATTGCTGGTGGAAGGCCCGCCCGAGCCCATCACGATGCCGGTCCGCTCATTGGAAATGTCGGATGGCTCAAGCCCGGAATCGTCGATCGCCTGTTGCATGGCGACATAGTTGTAGGCTGCGCCATTGCCCATAAACCGACGAATTTTGCGGTCTACAAGGGAATCGAGATCAATATCGATGGCTCCGTGAATATGCGACCGGAACCCCAGTTCCGCATATTCCGGACAGAACACGATACCCGAACGGCTTGTGCGGAGCGATTCCACGACATCCGTTTGATTATTGCCGATACTGGAAACGATGCCCAGTCCGGTTACGACTACTCTTCGCATGGAAATCCCTTTCAGGACTCTTCGGTCGGGGTGAACAACGTCACGCGCATATCCTTGGCTTCGAAAATGGGTTCGCCGTCGCATAATACAGTGCCGTCGGCGATGCCCATTACCAGCTTGCGCATGATCATTCGTTTGATATTGATGCGATAGGTCACTTTCTTGGCGGTCTCAAGGACCATGCCGGTGAACTTGACCTCGCCCACACCCAGCGCTCGCCCTCGTCCCAGGCCACCCGACCAGCCCAGGAAAAACCCCGTCAATTGCCACATGGCGTCCAGCCCAAGGCAACCAGGCATGACCGGGTCACCCTCGAAATGGCACTTGAAGAACCACATGTCAGGGTTGATATCCTGTTCGGCGACGATTTCGCCCTTGCCGAATTCCCCGCCATCGGCGGTGATCTTGACGATGCGATCGACCATCAGCATCGGTGGCAGGGGAAGCTGTGCGTTGCCTGGTCCGAATAACCGGCCATGGCCGCATTCCAGCAGGTCCTCGTAACTATAGCTGTTTTTCTGTTCCAAGGGTCTTCGTCACCTGATTGTTAAAACAATGTGCGGAGGCTCAAGAACTAGCATTTATCGTCGGTATTGCGCCACCAAACATTTAGGATCAGTCGATTAAACATCCAGATTTTCGACATTCAGCGCGTTGGTCTGGATAAAATCCCTGCGCGGTTCCACCACATCGCCCATGAGGGTTGAAAACACCTCGTCGCTTTCATCGGCATGGTTGATTTTCACTTGCAGCAGAGTGCGCACGTTGGGATCCAGCGTGGTTTCCCATAGCTGTTCCTTGTTCATTTCGCCCAGGCCTTTGTACCGCTGTACATCGATCCCCTTGCGACCTTGCGCCATGATCATATCCACCAGCCCGACCGGGCCGCCGATCCTGGTTATGCGGTCGCCAACCTGCAGGCTGGTTTCCGTGCCGTAAGTCGCTTTCAGTTCGGCCGCCGACGCACTCAGGCGCCGCGCCTCGCCACTGCGGATAAGGTCGCCATCGATGACATAACGTTCGGGAACGCTGCGGAGGGTGCGCTTGTAGATATGCGCGCCATCGTCATCCACCTCTCCTACCCAGCCTCGTTCGTACTGGTCGGCCAAGGCATCCAGGCGGCCAGCCACCTCGGCAACTTTTTTGCCGGCGGCTTCGCGATCGTCCAGCAGCGCGGAATCCAGCGCCCCGGCGATTCCCGCCTGCTCGACAAGCTGCATATGGCCGACTTTCCGCGACAGCGGTACAAGCCAGTGTTTGACATTGCGCGCAATATCGACGGCGCGGCGGAGATCCTGGCCGGCAATCTGGCTTCCGTCGCCAAGAATCATCACCGTATCGCCGATGCCGGCATCGATCAGGTAATCCTCGTAGGCCCGTTCATCTTTCAGGTAAACCTGGGACTTGCCCTTGGCCACCCGATAAAGCGGTGGCTGGGCGATATAAAGATAGCCCCGGTTTATCAACTCAGGCATTTGCCGATAGAAAAAGGTGAGCAGGAGTGTGCGGATATGGCTGCCGTCCACGTCGGCGTCAGTCATGATGATGATGCGGTGATAGCGTGCCTTGTCGGGATTGAAATCGTCGCGCCCGATGCCGGTTCCCAAAGCCGCGATCAGCGTGCCGACCTCGGCCGAAGACAGCATCTTGTCGAAGCGCGCCCGTTCCACGTTCAGGATCTTGCCCCGTAGTGGCAGGATGGCCTGGTCGCGACGGTTGCGGCCGGTCTTGGCTGATCCGCCGGCGGAATCACCCTCGACGATGAAGAGTTCCGATTTCGCCGGATCGCGCTCCTGGCAATCGGCCAGCTTGCCGGGCAGATTGGCGATATCCAGCGCGCCCTTGCGGCGGGTAAGGTCGCGCGCCTTGCGGGCGGCCTCGCGGGCGGCAGCCGCCTCGACCACCTTCTGAACGACCCGCTTGGCCTCGGCAGGATGTTCTTCGAACCACTGGCCCAATTTTTCGCTGACCACCGATTCAACGATGGGACGAACTTCGGACGATACCAGCTTGTCCTTGGTCTGGCTGGAGAATTTCGGATCAGGTACCTTTACCGCCAGAACGCAAGTGAGGCCTTCGCGGGCGTCGTCGCCGGTAATCGCGACCTTTTCCTTCTTGGCGATGCCGCTTTCCGTCGCATAGCTGTTGATCTGGCGTGTCAGCGCGGCACGAAAACCGGCCAGATGCGTACCGCCATCGCGTTGCGGGATGGTATTGGTGAAGCACAGCATGGTCTCGTGGAAGCTGTCGTTCCACTGCATGGCGAATTCCACGGTGATGTCGTCGCGCTCGGCCGAAGCAGAGATCGTCGCGTCGATAGCCATGGTCTTCGACCGGTCCAGATAGCCAACGAAGGCTTCGATTCCACCCTCATAGTAAAAATCGACCACTTTCGGCTCAGGGTGTCGGGCATCCGTCAGTTTGATACGCACCCCGGAATTCAGAAAGGCCAGTTCACGCAAGCGATGTTCCAGCGTGCCGAAATCGAACTCGGTCATGGTGAAGGTTTTTATCGAAGGCATGAAGGTGATATGCGTGCCTGTCGTGTCGCCGCAATCGCCGGTGATGGCCAATGGCGCCGTTGCCACACCGTCCTCGAAGCGTATTTCATGAGACTTGCCGTCGCGATAAATGGTCAACTCAAGCCATTCGGATAGCGCGTTGACCACCGAAACACCCACGCCATGCAGACCGCCGGAAATCTTGTAGGAATTCTGGTCGAACTTGCCGCCGGCATGAAGCTGGGTCATGATGACCTCGGCCGCCGAGATACCTTCTTCGGTATGGATTTGTACGGGTACGCCGCGGCCATTGTCGGTTACCGTGACAGAGCCATCACCGTTCAGCGTCACCGTTACCGTATCGCAATGGCCAGCCAGCGCTTCGTCGATTGCGTTATCGACGACCTCATAGACCATGTGATGAAGACCGGACCCGTCGTCGGTGTCGCCGATATACATCCCCGGGCGCTTGCGGACGGCGTCAAGGCCTTTCAGGACCTTGATGGAATCGGCACCGTAGCCGCTTGAATCGTTATTTCCGCCGGCGTCACCCTTGGGGGTATCGTCACCGTTCTGGCTCATTCATTCAATCCTTCGTACAAACTCAATTCACTTCGGTGATCATTGCGTCGTTCACCGAAAAATGCTGGGCGCGGTCGCCCAGCGGGGCAAATAGCGCGGCGTCGGTTCCCGTCATCCAGGTTTGGCCGGGCAGGCCACATATTACGTCGAACAGGGCGCGCCGGCGTTCTTCATCCAGATGGGCTGCGACCTCATCCAGCAAAAGCAATGGCCCTGTTCCACGCTCTGCGGCCTGTAATCGGGCTTCAGCCAGCACAATGGCAATCAGCATGGCCTTTTGCTCGCCGGTCGAGCACAAAGCCGCCGGCATATCCTTTGCCAAATGCCGGGCGACAAGATCGCTGCGGTGCGGTCCAACCGAAGTCACGCCGTTCTGCGCGTCATGTCGCCGGGCTGTCCGCAATTCCACTTTCAGGCGGTCTTCGGCGGCCAGCGCGGGTCCTGATTCGAGCCAACGCTCGACCATGCCGTCGACTGAAAGCGCCACGCCCGGGAAAGGCCCGGTTGCCTCCGCCAGCGCCCGCGTCAGCCGCAGCACCATATCCAGGCGGGCCGCCGCGATTGCCACCCCCCGCGCTGCCATGGTCTCTTCCAGCGCCGACAGCCAGGCGTCGTCACTATTATTCTCGCTCAATAGCCGGCTTCGCTCGCGCATGGCCTGTTCATACGCCGTTACACGACCGGCATGGGCAGGGTCGAATCCATAGACCAGTCGATCCAGAAAGCGCCGACGAGCAGACGCACCCTCGCGAAACAGGCGGTCCATGTCCGGCGTCAGCCACAATGCGCTGACAAAATCCGCCAGCGCGACCTGGCCGCGGGCGGGTTCGCCGTTGATTTTCACCACGCGCCGTTCCCCATCCGGCTCTCGACCGGTGCCGATTTCAACCGCACCGTCGGGCGTGGCCAGAGTGGCCGCGACACCCCAGCCCCCGACGTCGCCGCGGCGGTCCATCTCGGCCAGCCCGGCTCGCCGAAGGCCGCGTCCCGGGGTCAGCAGCGACACCGCCTCCAGCAAATTGGTCTTTCCCGCACCGTTCGATCCGGCAAGCACGACCGGACGCGCATCTGGCGTCAGGCGCACCGATTCATAACAACGAAATCGGGTCACCGTCAGCCGCGCGATCGACAGGGCCGCGGGGCCTGTGTTCCGATGGTCTTCAACAGTCGCCAGAACGGTCACTCTAATCCTCGGCGTTACACACGCATCGGCATCAGCACATACAGCGCGCTGTCGTCGGCGGCGTCTCGAACGATGGTCGGCGAATTGGCGTCGGCCATCAGGAATTGTGCCTTGTCACCTTCGATTTGCTGGGTGATGTCCAGCAGATATCGGGAATTGAAGCCGATGGTGATCGTGTCACCTTGATAGTTGGCTTCCAGTTCCTCCTCGGCCGAACCGGCATCGGGGCTGTTGGCCGAAAGCGAAAGATTGCCGTTTTCGACCGTCATCTTGATGGCGCGGGATTTCTCTGTCGCTATCGTGGCGACCAGGTCGACCGCACCGGCGAAGGTTTTTCTGTCAACTTCCATGGTCTTGTCGTTGCCGACCGGAATGACCCGTTTGTAATCGGGGAACGTCCCATCGATCAGCTTCGAGGTCAGTACTGCGTCGTCGAAAGAGAAGCGGATTTTGTTCTCCGACAGCGAGACGTCGATATCACCGCCGGTTTCCTCGATCAGCTTACGCAGTTCCGCAACCGTCTTCCGCGGCACGATAACGCCGGGCATGCCAGCGGCGCCTTCGGGCAAGGGCATTTCGACCCGGGCAAGCCGGTGGCCATCGGTGGCCACCGCGCGCAGGCGGTCGACGCCTTCTTCGCTTTCCGCATGGAGATAGATGCCATTCAGATAGTAGCGGGTTTCCTCGCTGGAAATGGCAAAGCGGGTGCGGTCGATCAGCGAGCGAAAATCCTGGGCCGAGACAACGAAGCCGGTGGGCAGGTCGCCGTCGGTCATGGCCGGGAACTCGGCGACATCCAACGTGCCCAGCTTGAACCGGGCCCGCCCTGCCTTGAGGTTGATCTGGCCAGCCTCGGCATCGGTTTCGATGCCGATCTGGGCGCCATCGGGAAGCTTTCGCACGATATCATACAGCGTATGCGCGGGCGCGGTAATCGCGCCGGCGGTCGACACCTCCGCCAAGACGGTCTCGACTATGGCGATTTCCATGTCGGTCGCCGTCAGGCTCAGATTACCATCGCGGGCATCCAGCATGACGTTGGACAAAATCGGAATCGTATTGCGCCGTTCAACGACGCTTTGTACGTGGCCTAGCGCGCGGAGCAGCGCGGCGCGTTCTATCGTAAGTTTCATATTACCCTGTCACCAATGGCGGGATTGGAAACCCCTTGGTTTCTTTAGCTTTTTCCCCCTTCTTTCCATTGGCTACCGCCGTCTGGAAGGAAGGCCCGCCCGTGACCGGATTAGCACGAATCGATTTCAGTCGCGTACGGAACGGGACTATAGCAAAGGGCAAAGGAATCCGCACTTTTTTTGTTAGCGGACCGTGTGATTCCGGGTGGGCTGGAGATTTTCACCCAGCGGGGGCGCGATCAGCCTTCCAGCATCCGCTTCAGCAGCTCGACATCCTCGGCGAATGCCGCGTCCAGGCCACGCAATTCATCGACCTTTCGAACGGCATGCATGACTGTCGTGTGGTCGCGGCCACCGAACTTGCGGCCGATCTCGGGCAGCGACCTGGCGGTAAGCTGCTTGGCCAGATACATCGCCACCTGACGCGGCCGGGCCACCGCGCGCGAACGGCGCGCCGACGACATTTCCGCCAGCTTGATGTTGAAATGCTCTGCGACCCGCTTCTGGATTTCCTCGATGGTTACCCGGCGGTCATTGGCCCGCAACAGATCATGCAGGACCTCCTGGGCGTTCTCCAGGGTGATCGGGCGACCGACAAGGCTGGAATAGGCAACAATGCGGTTCAGCGCCCCTTCCAGTTCACGGACGTTGGACGTAATTTTGTGAGCCAGGAATTCCAGCACTTTCGGCGGCATATCGACGCCCATCGTCTCGGCCTTCGACTGCAGGATGCCCAGACGAAGCTCGTAGGTCGTTGGGTGCAGATCTGCAACCAATCCCCAGCCCAGGCGCGAGCGCATGCGCTCTTCGATGCCCTCAAGGTCGTTCGGCGACTTGTCGGCCGAAATCACGATCTGACGGTTCTGGTCGACCAGCGCATTGAAGGTATGGAAGAACTCTTCCTGGGTGCTTTCCTTGCCGCTGATGAACTGGAAGTCATCGATCATCAGCACGTCAACCGAGCGGAACTGCTCCTTGAAGGCGACCGTGTCCTTGTACCGGAGCGCACGGATGAACTGGTACATGAATTTTTCGGCGGAAAGATAGAGAATCTTCCGATCCGGATTCTGCCGGGCAATCTGCCAGGCGATGGCATGCATCAAATGGGTCTTGCCAAGGCCAACGCCGCCATAAAGAAATAGCGGGTTGAATGTAACTTCAGAGGATTCCGCCACGCGCCGTGATGCCGCAAAGGCCAGTTCGTTCGGCTTGCCGGTTACGAAAGTGTCGAAGGTGCAGCGCTTGTCCAGGGGGGCGCCAAGATTTTCAATGGTGAATCCATTCAGATCGGGCGCAACATGGCGAGTGGGAACGGCAACTTCACGCGGCATTCCGGGACGGGACATCCCGGTTGTTGGCGCGGTCACGATATCGATGCCGCGAATGTCGCGGTTTTCCTCGGACCATAAATCCGTGAGCCGTTGCGCATATTGTGCTTCGACCCATTCTCTCATGAAATCCGTGGGGGCGCCGATGACAACCTTGCCATTATTGAAGCTATTGAGAATCAAGGGTTTTAGCCAGCTACGATAGGCAGCTTCACCGAATTCGGCTTGCATCCGATTGCGAACCCGCATCCATTGCGCGGCTACATCCTCATCAAAATAGGTGTCCATCGACTCACCCAACCTTCGAGCCCTTAAGCCCTGTTTTGTTTGACGTTCGGCGCCAACCCGGATGCGCCACCCGCCAAAATTAAAGTCCAGTAGAAATCTGTCCTACGCGGTCAGGGCAGCTCAACTAATACTCAACCCTTTACCCAGAAAAGGCTACCCACACATAGTCCAGGCAACACCAGTTCACCCCCCAGCCAGCGTGCAACAAGTAATGGCCGCGACTGCGTAAAAAAACACAAAGAATTCGATCACCCGCTCATTGTGAACAAAAAAACTTTCACATCATCATGAGCAGATGTTCGGTATCCTTTTCAATTTATATTTTGTTTGCGCCGGTGAGCGCTTGCTGCGCCTTGTATTCAGCGCTTCTTGGCTGCATGTAATGTATCGGCGCTTGGCGGCGGATGCAATGAGGCCGAATAGGGAACATTGCAAATAAAATAATTGACTCTTGTCAGCCGTTTGAATTTTCAGAAGAAAGAAGTTGCGAAAGAAAATTACAAAATTAATGCCGCGCTCCCGGGGGAACGCGGCACAATCAAACTGCGCAAATTTTTGCAGTCAGGTAGCTTAACCGAGTGCCTTGACCCGGGCCGACATGCGCGAAATTTTACGCGAAACCGTATTGCGATGCAGAACGCCGGCGGTAACACCGCGCTGCAGTTCCGGCATGGCGTCGCGGAAGGCAACTTCCGCAGCTGCCTTGTCGCCACTGGCGAGCGCCAGATCGAATTTCTTCACATAGGTGCGGATCCTGCTGACCCGGCTGCGATTGACCTCGGTCCGCCGTGCTGTCTGGCGAATCCGCTTTTTGGCCGATTTATGGTTAGCCATATATCTGTTCCGAACTCTTGCTGAATATCGTTCAAGGCGGCGGTATATAGAGGGGTCTGCGCCCGCAGTCAACCCCGCAAAGGTCTCATTGCGATCACATGATCAGCGATTTTTGAAAGCGGGTTTCCGCTTTTCTGCAAACGCCGCCATGCCTTCCTTCTGGTCCTCGGTCGCAAACGTCGAATGAAACAGGCGCCGTTCGAAGCGCACACCCTCGGAAAGCGTTGACTCGAATGCACGATTTACCGCTTCTTTCGCCATGATAACGCTGGGGCGCGACATGGCCGCAATCTTCTCCGCGGCCTTCATCGCTTCTTCCAGCAGTTTTTCTGCGGGAACGATCCTGCTAACCAGTCCGGCGCGCTCGGCCTCCTCGGCATCCATCATGCGGCCGGTCAGGACAAGGTCCATCGCCTTCGATTTTCCGACAGCGCGCGTCAGGCGTTGTGTGCCGCCGGCGCCTGGGATCGTGCCGATGGTAATTTCGGGCTGCCCGAATTTTGCCGTGTCGGCCGCCAGTATGAAATCGCACATCATTGCCATCTCACAGCCGCCGCCCAGCGCATAGCCAGCCACCGCCGCGATGATCGGCTTGCGGCACGTCGTCACCCGTTCCCAGCCGGTCGTGATGAAATCCGACAAATAGGCGTCCATATAGGTCTGGGACTGCATTTCCTTGATATCGGCGCCGGCTGCAAAGGCCTTTTCCGAACCGGTCAGCACGACGCAGTCGATGGCATCGTCCGTTTCCATGTCGTTCAGCGCCTCGCCGAGTTCGCCGATCAGCGCGTTGCATAACGCGTTCAGCGCCTGCGGCCGGTTAAGCGTGATGAGACCTACCGCCCCACGCTTTTCCACGATGATATTATCGAAGGACATCGTTTCACCTTTATCCTTTAGATTGATTGGTAGCGGCTTAGCCGCCGGATGAAGCGGGCGATACCGTAAAGCGCACGGTTATCTCGCCATCCGGTCCGAAGAAGTCGATCTTCAGGGA
>JAOUMF010000450.1 GCA_029881615.1 Alphaproteobacteria bacterium
AGGCGGGCTTGAAATCGCGCAGATGAAACGCCGTCTCGGCCCCGCCCATGCCGAAACCGACAACATAGGGGTGCGGTTCGGCCACCATGTCCCGGGCCACCGCCACGCCGCGTTCGGGCCCCAGATGGCGCACGCAGGTAACGATGATGCGCCCGACGATTCCGAAATCGCGCGCCGCGTCGTCGATTCCCGCCACCGTGCCCTCCAGATGATCCAGGTAGGTCATCCCCACCTCGGCGGCATGGTCTGGCGAGGTGAACATCTCCACATAGATCGCGCCCTCGCGGGCACAGGCGGCGAGATATTCATAGGTGATATCGCGGTAATCCTCTGCCTTGCGCAGGCACATGCTGGCCTCGTCATAGGCACGCAGAAAATCGGGGAAGTCAGTCCAGGCGAAATTATGCTCGTCGGCGAACAGACCCTCGGACAGGGTAATGCCGTTGCGGTCCGCCAGGCGGCGCACCAGCGCGGGCGGCGCCGTGCCTTCCAGATGGGTATGAAGTTCCGCCTTGGGAATATCAATGGTCATGTCATGTCATGTCATGTCATGTCACGTCACGTCGCAGGACACGCCATGATCCAGCCTGCCGAGCCCCAGATGGGCGGCGATCGTCTGGCCCATGTCGGCGAAGCCCCCGCGCCTTCCCAGCGAACCGGCGCGCACGCCGGGCCCGAAAAATACCACCGGCACATGCTCACGCGTATGGTCGGTACCGCGCCATGTGGGGTCGCAGCCATGGTCCGCCGTCATCAGCACCAGGTCGCCAGGATGCAGCCGGGTCTCCAGCGTGGGCAGCCGCCTGTCGAAAGCCTCCAGCGCGGCGGCATAACCCGCCACGTTGCGCCGATGGCCGAAGAGCGTATCGAAATCTACGAAATTGACAAAAACAATGGCGCCGTCCGGGGCCTTGTCCACCTGCTCCATCAGCCGGTCGAACAGTTCCATGTTGCCGCCGGCCTTTATGCGGCTGGTGATACCCTTCCCGGCGAAGATGTCGGCCACCTTACCCACCGAGACAACCTCGCGCCCCGCGGCGACGGCGCGGTCCAGCAGGGTTTCGCCGAAAGGTGGCGTGGTGTAGTCGCGCCGGTTGCTGGTGCGGGTGAAGCCGGCGGCATCCTCGCCGACGAACGGCCGGGCGATGATCCGGCCCACATTCAGCGGATCGACCAGTTCGCGCGCGATCTCGCAGAGCGCATAAAGGCGCTCCAGCCCGAAATGCACCTCATGGGCAGCGATCTGGAAAACGGAATCGGCCGAGGTGTAACAGATCGGCTTGCCGGTGCGGATATGTTCCTCGCCCAGATCCTTGATGATCTCGGTGCCCGACGCATGGCAATCGCCCAGGATACCCGGCAGGTCGCCGCGCGCGACCAGGGCCGCGATCAGATCCGGCGGGAAACAGGGCCGTGTCTCGGGGAAATAATGCCAATCGAAGGTCACGGGCAGGCCGGCGATCTCCCAATGGCCGCTGGGCGTATCCTTGCCGCTGCTCTGTTCCACCGCGTAGCCCCAGGCGCCCTCGGGCTGAAATATCGTATCCAGACCTGCGGACGGCCTACCGCGGCTTTCCACCGCCGCCATGCCCAGCCCCAGCCGCAGCAGATTAGGGATCGCCAGCGGCCCGCTACGTCCCTCGCCATCCGCCAGACCCGCCGCGCATTGCTCGGCGATATGGCCCAGCGTATCGGCGCCGCTATCGCCGAAGCGCTCCGCGTCCAGACTGGCGCCGATACCCAGGGAATCGAGCACGAGGATGAAGGCGCGGCTCATGTTGCGCCCACCCGTTCGACAATCGCGGAAGCCGACACGGGTGCTTCGCCGCCGACGCCCACCGCCTCTCGCAGCGCCTTGCAGGCGACCTGGGCGTCGGCGTCGGTTGCCGCATGAACGATGGCCAGGGGGCGTTCGGCGTCCACGGTCTCGCCCAGGGCGCACATACCGGTCAGCCCCACCGAATGATCGATCTTGTCGTCGGCCCGCCGCCGACCGCCGCCCAGGGCGACAACCGCGACACCGACCGCGCGGGTGTCCATGGCGGTCACGATGCCCGATGTTTCGGGAATACAGGCCATGCTGACCGGCGCCTTTGGCAAGTAAGCTTCCGCGCGTTCGATAAAGTCGGCCGGACCGCCCAGGCTCGTCACCATCCGCTGGAAAGCCTCGGCAGCGCGCCCGTTTGCCAGTACCGCGCAGGCCATGTCACCACCAGCCGCGCTATCCCTGGCGATACCGCCGATCGCCAGCATCTCGCCGGCCAGCGCCCGCACGACCTCAACGAGGCGCGGATCCCTGCCCTGCCGGTCACGCAGGAAGGCAACCGTTTCGGCCACCTCAACCGCATTGCCCACGGACCGCCCCAGCACCTGGTTCATGTCGGTGATCAGCGCGGCGGTCTTCAGCCCCGCCCCGTTGGCGACCGCGACGATGCTTTGCGCCAATTCGCGGGCCATCGGCAATTCGGCGGCGAAGGCGCCGTTGCCGGTCTTCACGTCCATCACCAGCCCGTCCAGCCCCGCCGCCAGTTTCTTCGAAAGGATCGAGGCGGTAATCAACGGAATAGATTCCACCGTCGCGGTGACATCGCGGATGCCGTAAAGCCGCTTGTCGGCGGGGGCCAGATCGCCGGTCTGTCCGATGATGGCGCAGCCGGCCTCGGCAATGCAGCGGCGAAAACCGGCAATGTCGGGCGCAGTGTTATAGCCGGGGATCGAATCCAGCTTGTCCAGCGTGCCGCCGGTATGGCCCAGCCCGCGCCCCGATATCATCGGCACCCGCGCCCCGCAGGCCGCGACGATGGGGGCCAGCATCAGGCTGACCTTGTCGCCGACGCCGCCGGTCGAATGCTTGTCGAGCACCGGGGCGCCGTCACCCACGCCCTCCCACGCAAGGGTTTCGCCGGACTCAACCATGCAGCGGGTCAGCGCCACCCGTTCATCCATGGTCATGCCCTGGAAGAAGATCGCCATGGCGAAGGCCGCCACCTGGCCTTCCGAGATCGAATTATCGGTCAGGCCGCGGATCATGAAGGCGATCTCGTCGGCGCTCAACACCGCGCCGTCGCGTTTGCGGCGAATAATTTCCTGGGGCAAGTAGCTCATGCGG
>JAOUMF010000451.1 GCA_029881615.1 Alphaproteobacteria bacterium
CATTTCCTTCTTGGCGCGCCCGGCCTCCTTCTCGCCTTCCTGCACCGTCGAGACGATGCGGCGGAATTCACCCAGCGGCATGCCGCACTCGCCGGCGACTTCAGAGATTTCCGCGCGCCATTCCTCGATTTTTTCCTCGTTCTTTTCGACGAATTTTTTCCATTTGGCGTCGATCCCGGCCACTTGCGTGGCCCAGGCCGGATCCAGTTCGCCACCGTAATGGCGTTCAAGGAAGTTATCGCGTTTCACGCCGGCCTTCATGGCGGCGCGCAGCAATTGACCTTCGGCCCTGGTAATGCGCCGGTTGAGGCCGTAGAGCTGCTGAACGAGCTGGTCGATACGCAGATTGTTGAGCCGCACCTTTTCCATGAGCTCGACGAGTTCATGGCGGTGTTTCTCGTAGGTGGTTAATGTCGCCTTGGGAATCTCCTCGCCGCGCTGCAGGGCGGCAAGCCGCTTGTCCTGAACGCGCTGGAGCTTCTTGTATGTCGCTGCAATTGCCTCGAAGGTCTCCAGGACGGCGGGTTTCAGGACGAGTTCCATGGCGCTGAGCGACATGGTGTTTTCCTCGTCGTCCTCGTCTTCCTCGTCGGTGTCGAGTGCTGCCAGGCCTTCGGTTTCGCTTTCGGCCTCCGGGTCGGGTTCGGCCTTGGCTTCGCTGCCTTCGGCGTCGGCATCGTCTTCGCCCTCGCCTTCTGCATTTTCGCCGTCCGGACCGTCGCTGTATGTGGCGTCAAGATCGATGACGTCGCGCAGCAGCATGACCTCTTCGATCAGAGAATCGTGCCACTGCACGATTGCGTCCATGGTCAGCGGGCTTTCGCAGATCGCGCCAATCATCTTCTCGCGGCCGGCTTCGATCCGTTTGGCAATGGCGATTTCGCCTTCGCGCGACAGCAATTCGACGCTGCCCATCTCACGCAGATACATGCGCACCGGGTCATCGGTGCGGCCGACATCGTCGTCGTCGACATTGCCCGCGGTCCGGCTTTCGTCGTCGTCGTCTTTCTTGGCGACGGCCTTGCTGTTGGCGGCCTCTTCCGAATCCTCGTTCTCGACGACGTTGATGCCCATCTCATTGAGTCTGGACATAACATCCTCGATCTGCTCGGAATTCATCTGCTCTTCCGGCAGGGCGGCATTAAGCTCATCGTGAGTGATGTAGCCACGTTCCTTGCCCTTGCCGACAAGCTTCCTGATCGCAGCCTTCGACATGTCCATCAGCGGACCGTCAAAGGACTCTTCGCTCTCCGCGGAATTCTCCGCGGTGGCCGAAGCCTTTTCCACCATGCAGTTTGTCCCCGCTAGTAAAATTGCGCCGTTGGCATCAAGCCCACGGGCGCGTTGCTGCGTATATTAGCCACCATCATTTCCGTTCCCGGCGTTATCCATTTCATCGCCGGCCTCGAGTATCTGGCTTTCGCCCAATTCAACATCTTTTCGAAATGCCAGAAATCTCTTTTCACTCTCATCGTCCGGATGTTCCGCAGTATAACGCGCGGTGGCTACCAATTCTTCCCGACGTCGCCCCTGAAAAATAAATGCCAACACATCCCGCAAACCCACACGGGCCGCTTCCACCGAGCCTCCATGGCGGGCGAATACGGCATGAACCATGACGTCGTCTGCGCAAAGCACCCCCATCAGGGTGGCGAAGCCTTCCTGTGAGAGGTGGCGTTTCAGTGTCTCCGAGTCAAGGTCCGGATTTGCAGCCAGCTGTTTTTGTAGTGCTTGCAGCAATTTGTCAAGATCGGGTTCGAAATTCGCATGGGACAATAGGTCGCTGAATTCATCCGCAAGTTCGGGATGTCCGAGCAGGGTTGCCAGAACAACCTGCTGGCTGCGGCGGCGCAAGATTTCCTTGTTGCTCAGCGCGAGCCCCCCTGATTGGGTCCGCGGCGGCACTCGACCGCGGGGCTTGGCCGCCTGCCGGCGAGCCGTCTGGAAGTGGGCCCAGAGACGTTCGCGGAACGCTGAACGGTAATGGCCTTGTACTGTCTCGTCTTCAATCTGGCGTGCCCTGGCCTCCAGGCGGTGCTGCAGGTCGGCCTTGCGTTCCGGCGTGTCCGCCGGCCTCAAATCCAGTTCCAGGCGCCACAACAGATCGGAAAGCGGACGGGCGCCGTCCAGTACCTGGCGCATGGCGGCCGGACCGCCACTGGCGATCAGATCGTCCGGATCCTGTCCCGATGGCAGCATGGCGAATCGCAATGATTTGCCCGGGCGCAGCAGGGGAAGCGCCCGGTCGGCGGCGCGGGCCGCGGCGCGACCGCCGGCTTCGTCGCCATCGAAACAGAGGATAGGCTCGTTGGCCTGTTTCCACAGGGCTTCGATCTGGTCTTCCGTCAACGCGGTGCCCAGGGGCGCGACCGCCCCGTGAAATCCGGCCCGGTCCAGCGCGATCACATCCATATAGCCCTCGGCGACGATAAGATCGGCATTGTCATGCACCGCGGGTGCCGCATGGTTCATGTTGTAGAGCATGCGTCCCTTGTGAAAGAGCGGGGTCTCCGGCGAATTCAGATATTTCGCGCCGTCGCCTTCCAGGATGCGCCCGCCGAAGGCGACAACACGGCCCTTGCGGCTGATGATCGGAAAGATCACCCGGCCTCGCATCCGGTCATAGGTGGGGCGGCCGTCGTCGGGCCGGCCCAGCAATCCGGCCTCCACCAGCACATCCTCGGAAAATCCCTGGCCGATCAGGAAATGTTTAAGCGCATCGCCCTTGCCCGGGGCAAAGCCCAGCCGGAAGCGGTTAATTGTCGCATCGTCGAGGCCACGGCCGGTCAGGTAGTCCAGCGCGGCCTTGCCCGATTCGGTTCGCAACTGCGCCGAAAACCACTGTGCGGCGGCCTCGACCGCTTCGGCCAGCCCAACCCTCTTTTTCTCGCGCTCGCGTTCCTCGGGTGTTTCCTCGGGCATGGCCAGCCCCGCTAGGCCGGCAAGCTGTTCGACCGATTCGGGGAAATTCAGGTTTTCGGTATTCTGGATGAAGGAAAAAATATCGCCATGGGCGCCACAGCCGAAGCAGTGGTAAAACCCCTTGTCTTCATTGACCGTGAAGGATGGCGTTTTTTCATTATGGAAGGGGCAGAGGCCG
>JAOUMF010000452.1 GCA_029881615.1 Alphaproteobacteria bacterium
GCGTTGTCGTCCAGCGCCATGCCGCCCATGAAGACATGCATCATGCCCAGATGTTCGGCGTCGAGCATGAATTTCTCGTAATCCATGACCAGCGCGCCCTCCATCCAGCCGGCCCCGTGCAGAATGAAGTTGGCGCCGCAGAGCACCGCCGGCATCAGCGAATCCGCGCTTTCCTGGCCCGCCTGGTAATCGACGATCTTGGATGCCGTCAGCGACCCGCCGACCCGCAGGGGCACGCCCAGCCGGCGCGCCAACTGGCCCACCGCCAGGCTGGCCAATGCCGGTTCCGGCATGCCGAAGGTCGGCGCGCCGCTTTTCAGCGACATGGAACTAAGGAAATTCCCGTAAACCACCGGCGCGCCGGGCCGCACCAACTGGGTCAGGGCCACGCCGACCATGGTTTCCGCATGGGCCTGCGCCAGCGCGCCGGCCGTGGTCACCGGTCCCATGGCGCCGCCCAGGATGAAGGGCACCACCACCGCGCACTGATTGGCCGAGGCATAGGCGCGCAAGGCGGCGGTCATGGTCAGGTCGCATGTCAGCGGCGAGTTCATGTTGATATTGCCCATGATCACGCAATTCTGGTCGACGAAATCCTCGCCGAACAGAATGCGGCACATCTCGATCGAATCCTCGGCCCGTTCGCCCGCCGTCACCGAACCCATAAAGGCCTTGTCTGACCAGCGCATATGGGCATAGAGCATATCCAGATGCCGCTTGTTGACGGGGATATCCACGGGCTCGCAGATGGTGCCGCCGGAATGGTGCAGCCAGGGCGAGGCCCAGGCCAGCTTCACGAAATTCTCAAAATCGGCCATCGTGCCATAGCGCCGCCCGCCTTCCATGTCCTGGACGAAAGGCGAGCCGTAGGCCGGCGCGAATACCGTATGGGGATAGCCGATCTTCACGTTGCGGGCGGGGTTGCGGGCATGCTGAGTAAAGCAGGCGGGGGCGCTGGCGCGAATGATGCCGGGCAGCAGGCCACGGGGAAAACGCACCCGTTCGCCCTTTACGTCGGCGCCGGCCTCGCGAAACAGTCTTTGGGCCTCTTCGTCCTCGCGAACCTCGAATCCAACTTCCTGCAGGATGGTCTCGGCGGTTTCCTCCAGCCTGGCGAGCCCCTCCTCGCCAAGCAATTCGAAGGTCGGAATGTTGCGCGTTATATAGGCTGGCGCGCTCTGCCCGGCGGCCGCGGCGCGTTTGGCTTTCCGTCCGGCGCGGCCTCTTGTCGGCGCGGCGACGCTGCTATCGGTCTCCTGCATGCCAGTCCTCCCAGCATTAATCGGCGAGCATCACGATACAGCAATGCGCGCGACATCCCGCCGCGACCGCGACGCGAATTATCGGCATGGAGACACGACAAAAAATAACAGCAAGAAGAAATTTAAAATTCAGTAGCTACAACCCATTGCCAAGGTGTATTTCACGAGTATGTTCTAGTGCGGAAGGGTAACCGACATGGTTACTCGGAGAATCCTTCACCTGCGGGCCGGATTGGCCAGTGGATGGTTGCGGTCGGATAACCGCAAGAAAAGCGGCGCGGCAAATACCGCGTCATGAGACTGCCAAATAGCCAAAGAGGGGCAATGACAATGAGTGCCATACTTTCCAACCTTAGAAACACCGTGATCGCCGGTTTAGTCCTCGCGGTCGGCCTGTTCATCCTGTACTGGCAAGTACAGGGTTATAACTCAAGCGCCTATAGCGTCTTCTTCTTCCGCTGGCTGCATGTGCTGTCGGGCGTGATGTGGATCGGCCTGCTGTGGTATTTCAACTTCGTGCAGATTCCGAACATGCCGAAGATTCCCGACGACCAGAAGCCGGCAATCGGCAAGGTGATCGCGCCGGCGGCCCTGTTCTGGTTCCGCTGGGGCGCGATGGCGACCATCATCACCGGCCTGATCGTCGCCATGATGAATGGCTATCTGATCGACGCGCTGGCCCTTGGCCTGACGAACGGAGATGCCAAGAGCACCATGATCGGCATCGGCATGTGGATGGGAATCGTCATGTGGTTCAATGTCTGGTTCGTGATCTGGCCGAACCAGAAGAAAGCGCTGGGCATCGTCGAGGCGACCGCGGAAGCAAAAGCCGCCGCCGCGCGCACGGCCATGCTGTTCTCGCGTACCAACACGCTGCTGTCGATCCCCATGCTGTTTGCCATGGTTTCGGCGCAAAACCTGTACTGATCGGTTTTCCGATCCGTTGAATCGGGCGGGATGCATCACGCATCCCGCCCTTTTTCATGCCTTTCAGGCACCGGTATCCGCGGTCAGCCCCGCGGCCTCGACGCCGGCAACCGCGCATATTTCGTCATTGTCGGCGGTATCGCCGGTCACGCCCAGCGCGCCGATAATTCGTCCGTCGCCGTTCTTGATCAACACGCCACCGGGCATCGACACGACCCGCCCGCCCGACATTTCGATCAGCGAATTGACGAAGACCGGCGTGGTTTCCGCGCGGCCATGTAAAACCCTGGTTCCGGCGCCAAAGCCAAGACAGCCCCAGGCCTTGCCCAAGGCGATGTCCGGACGCATCAGGCTGGCGCCGTCCTCGCGTTTCATCGCCTTGACGGTTCCGCTGTCGTCCAACACGACCGCGGTCAACGGCAGAAACCCAAGCTCGCGGCCCCTGGCAATAGCCGCGTCCACTATATTCGTGGCGGTTTCGAGATCGATGCTATGCAGGAACATAGCGGCCTCCCATAAGTTTCCGTGGTAACCAATTCGAAATGCATCCGGCGCGAGAATAGGCGAATCCGGCTGGGGATCAATGATTTCCGGTTATATGCTATATGGTTGCAGCTTTGCCATTATGCCGATTTGGCGCATAAGGATGTAGATGAGCGAGACGATACAAAGCCGTTCTTCCGCCACGGCTGCCGACAAACAGGACGCGCGGGGCCTGCGCTTGTCGCAAGTCATTACCGTGCTCGTCGTTCTGGTGGCCCTGATAACCGGCAGCATTGTCGCGGTCGCCGACTATCGGCTGGCCGCGGGCGAGTTGAATCGCGCGGTCGAGGACAAGTTGCTGGCTCTGATGGAAGCACGCCGGGTGGCCATCATCGACTATCTTGCCTCGATCAGGCGAGATCT
>JAOUMF010000453.1 GCA_029881615.1 Alphaproteobacteria bacterium
GCGATCCAGGACACTCCTGACGCGAAGTAAATGGTTAAGAATCTGTTAATTTTTCTATTGAATTTTTCGTAAAATATGATATTCTTCTCTCATAGGTCGCGGTGGGTGTGTCGAATGCCGCGATTGTGGGGATCAAGCGACATTTAAAGGGGAATAATCATGAGGTTTCTAAAAGGGATGGCCGTCGCCATTGTGGCGATGTTTGCAATTACAAGTTCAGCATCAGCCGCACTAATCACATACAGTTCCGTTGATAAAGGCACAACGACGACGAACATCACCTACGATTTTGGAACTGTGCCTGTACCGGCCTTGGGAGATCTGCCGACCGTTCTGGCAATAGACCGCATGCGTGAACTGACCGGCGCCGAGATCTTGTTCGGCACTCCAGCCACGCTATACGATGTGTTTTATTTTTCAGTCGATGCGGTCGCTAGCGGTGCGGCAGCGTTTACATCACTGATTTTGACAGATACAACCGGCCTGCAGAAAATCACGGTCAATATCTGGGACATCTCTGGCGGCGGCATGGCTTTGGTCGATACGGGCTTCGCAAGCGGAATCGATCCGGACAACAGCCACATCGAACTGGGCCTTTTCGACCTGGCGGCCTTTCCCGCGGAATACATGATCGAAGTTTTGGCAAGTGTAACCGGATCTGTTTCGGGACAATATTTCCTGAATCTCGAAATTTCGGCGGTACCGGTTCCTCCCGCAATCGCACTGTTTGCCACAGCTATTGCAGGATTGATGGGCTTCGCAGGTACACGCAGGAAAACAACCTGAACCGACGTTCATCTGGAACAGCCGTATAGACGGCAATCCAGACGGAGCGACGAAAGATGGGATGACGAGAGTGAGGTTTCGATAATCGGGCCTCACTCTTTTCGTCTCAGGTGCTGTTTATTGCCAATAGCAGGTCTGTTTTATTTCGAATGAAAGAGATATTAACATGTCAGGAATTGCCATTCAGCGCCCGGCCGGGGAAACCCGCCGCCATGCGCTCGGAAAGTATTTTTTCGCCCATTTGAAAAGTTTCAGGTCCGTATTCTGGACCGCACGCGTTACATTGCTTGCCTTTGCGGTCGTCGGACTGGCAGCCTGTGAAGATCCCGCGGACAAAGAGCGCGCCCATATGGAACGCGGCATCGAACTCTTTACGTCCGGCGATCACGCCCGTGCCGCGATCGAGTTCAAGAATGCGGCCCAACTGAATCCCAAGAACGGCGACGCGCTGTATTACATTGGGCGCATCCACGAAGCTGGCGGTCGATGGCGCGAGGCTTTCGCCGCCTATTACCGCGCGACCGACAGGGACCCCAAACATATCGACGCCAACCTCCGCAGCGCGAAATTCCTGATCGGCGCCGGTAGTTACGATGACGCGCTGGCCCGGATCGCGGCCGCAATGGCGGAAAATCCTGCCAATGCCGAGGCATACGCGGTAAAAGCCGCTGCTCATGCACGCATGGACCTTATCGACGACGCCATCGGAGAGGCTGAAAAATCGCTGGAACTGGTCCCCGGCAATCCGTCGGGAATATCCGTACTTGCCGGTATCTATCGCAAGCAAAACAGGTTGGGAAAGTCTACCGACATTTTAAATGAAGGTATCGAGCTAAACCCTGACAATACCTCACTTCGTTTTCTCAGGGCGGCGATATTCCTGGAGCGGGGACTGAACGGAAAATCCGAAGAAGAACTGCTGCGGTTGCTGGCCGACTATCCCGACAATACCCAGGTTCGCCACACATTAGCGCGTATGTATATCGCCTGGTCGCAACTAGACGACGCCGAGCGACTGCTGCGCGAAGCGGCCGAGCGAGATCCGGAGAACAAGAAAGCCAAGCTCAATCTCGTTGAATTCATGGCGAGCCAGCGGGAAGTATCGGACGCGACCGACCTGTTGAATGTTTTTATTTCCGAATCTCCCGATGATTACGCCTTGCGGTTCGGACTGGCCGACCTTTATTCGCGCCATGAACATCGCACGGAGGCCATGAATGTCCTTCAGGAAATTGCCATTCGCGACGCCGGCGGACCCCAGTCTCTTAAAGCGATGGCGGCGCTTGCGGCAATGCGTTACGCCAGCGGTGAGGCTGCGGAAGCGCGTCGCCTGGTAGACGACATTCTGCGAGAGGATCCCGCAAACGAGCAGGCGCTTCTGCTCGATGCCCGCCTGGCACTGACCGACTTGCGTTATGAAAGTGCGATCAAGTCGCTGCGGGGCGTGCTGAAAAGCAACCCGACCTCGACCAACGGCCTGCGGCTGCTCAGCGCGGTTTATCTGGCCGATAAGAATACAGCGCTGGCATTGGAGACCTTACGCCGGCTTACCGAAATCGAACCCGGAGACCACCATGCGCGATTGCAGCTGGCTCAGTTGCTGGTACGCCGGGGTGACCATGATGGTGCGCTGAAACCGATCGACGAAATACTGGCCCAACGTCCCGAAGATATTCCCGCGCTGGCGACAAAGGTCGATGTGCTTGTCTTGCTCGGACGGTTGAACGAGGCGAGGGAAGTGGCCGAAACCGTGCCGGATATTGCCGACAATCGAGCAATCAGGGTAAAGCTTGCCGGGCGGATCGCGCTGGCCGATCGCCGTTATGACGATGCGTCGAACTTTTACGGTGAAGCCTATGCAGCCGACCCGATGGCACGCGATGTGGTCAGTTATCGCGCCCAGGCCCTGATATTGGGAAAAAAATTCGAGGAGGCATCCGCATTCCTTGTGCAGGCGGTTGAGACCGATCCCCAAAATGCCCAGGGCTGGACATTGCTCGGTGATATCAGGGTACAGCTCGACGACAGGGATGCGGCGATACTGGCTTATCGATCGGCGATTGCCGCCGCCCCCGATATGGAGCGCCCCTACGGCAGGCTGGCCGGCCTTCTGAATGACATGGATCGCAGCGACGAAGCGCTCGCTGTGCTTCAGCAGGGTTTTGACGCGAATCGGGAAGTCGAGACGATGGGAACAAGGCTGGCCCTGGCGCAGCAAGCGCTCGGTCATTATGACGGCGCCATCGCAACATACCGCACGATACTGGACATACACCCGCAGTCCATAGTCGCGGCAAATAACCTCGCT
>JAOUMF010000454.1 GCA_029881615.1 Alphaproteobacteria bacterium
GCGCAAAAGAGTACTAAGCCGCCTTTCCGGCGAGACCGGCACCGCCGGTGATATTGAAGGCTGAATTTCAGGAGATTGCCTGCATGACCTATATCGTCAACGACAACTGCATCCGCTGCAAATATACGGATTGCGTCGAAGTCTGCCCCGTGGACTGCTTCTACGAGGGCGAGAACATGCTGGTGATCCACCCCGACGAATGCATCGATTGCGGCGTCTGCGAACCGGAATGCCCGATTGAGGCGATCCTTCCCGACACCGACAGCGAGGGCGAGAAGTGGGTCGAGATGAACCGCGAATATGCGGAAAAATGGCCGAACATCACGCGCAAGAAAGACCCCCTTCCCGACGCCGAAGAGTGGAAGGACAAGGCGGGCAAATTCGAAACGGAATTCAGTCCGGAGCCCGCGAAATAACGTTGTTTATATATTTCCCGGCCTAACGTCCGGGATCAGCATACCTTGGCCGCGGCATTTTGCCGCAGCGCAATAAAAAGGTAAACATTGCTGTCATTTCGCCAACAGAGGCCCCCAACATCAAACCTCTGTAAATTGGCGGAAAATTGTGTTATATTATTTCCCGGTAGCGAATTGAGGACGTATTTTCTCCGCCCCGCGTTGCGGGAGTCGGGCGGGAATTTGTCCCCGAAACATAACACAGGACCCGACCACCCACAGGCCACGAAAGCGTTCGGCAAAGCACTGCGTAAACGAAAAGCGGAGTGTGAAGCTTTGGGGCAATGGCGGGTTTGTTACGGCTGAAACTGGAGCGAAGCCTCTTGGGTAAAAGAGGTATGCCCGTTTTCAGGCGTGGACTTATAGGGAAGTGTATAAATTCTAAGGGGCTGAATCAAACCATGAGTGCGACAATTGAAGGTATGAAGATTCAAGGTGGCGAGTGGGTTGTTTATCCGACCCACGGCGTCGGCAAGGTACACGGCATCGAAGAAGCGGAAATCGCGGGTTTCAGGTTGGAACTGATCGTGATTCACTTCGAGGCCGACCGCATGACACTGAGGATTCCGGTTGCCAAGGCCCGGGACTCCGGCCTTCGTCCGCTTTCCTCGCGAGACCAGATGAACAGTGCACTGAAAACGCTGAAGGGCCGCAGCCGCGTAAAGCGGACCATGTGGAGCCGACGTGCCCAGGAATACGAAGCGAAAATCAATTCCGGTGACCCGGTATCGATCGCTGAAGTCGTGCGCGACCTGCACCGCAACGCGGACCAACCCGACCAGTCCTATAGCGAACGGCAAATCTATCAGGCGGCGCTCGACCGTCTGGTTCGCGAATTCGCGGCAGTCGAGGATCTCGACGAAAACACCGCGACCGAACAATTGGAAGCCATGTTGCAGGCCGCCTGACAACCTCCACCCAACATACGCCGGCCGCCAGCCCACGGGCCATGGCGCGCCGGCGCCTCCGCACCCGGCAAGAACCCCATGCGCGAAACCAACACCATCGCCAGCATTCGCGAATCTTCGCGAATCTGGGCGATTGGTGCGGTACATGGTGACAGGGCCCGACTACACGCGATTCACCGCGAACTGGAACCCCGGTTGCGGCAGGGCGACAGACTTGTTTATCTTGGCAACTACCTTGGCCATGGCGGCGAAATTGTCGAAACGGTAAATGAGCTGCTGGATTTCAGGCGGCGCGTGCTGGCGCACCCGCCCCTGCGCTTCCCGAGCGACATCGTCTATTTGCGCGGCAGTCAGGAAGAAATGTGGCAAAAGCTGCTGCAGCTTCAGTTCGCCAGTGACCCTGTATCGATCCTGAACTGGCTAATGTCGCGTGGCGTGGAAGCTACGTTGAAGGCTTATGGTGGCGCTATCGACGAGGCTACATATGCGGCGACCGGCGGCACCATGCAGCTTAATAAATGGACCCGATCCCTGCGTGACGCACAGCGTGAGCATCCTGGACACGATACGCTGATGGCGCATCTGAAACGCGCCGCGACCTGCGAGGATGGAAGCCTTTTGTTCGTGAATTGCGGCATCGACCCCCAACGCCCGCTGGCTGCCCAGAGCGACGCTTTCTGGTGGGCGGCGCGCAGTTTTGACGGCATTACGAGCGCCTATGAGGGAGCGGCCCGCGTCATTCGCGGTTACGATCCGGATTGTGGCGGATTTACCGAAACCGAATTCACCGTGACGCTGGATGGCGGCTGCGGTTTCGGCGGCACATTGATTGCCGCCTGTTTCGCGCCCGACGGATCGATCCTCGACAGCTTCGAGTGCTGAAACAGCCGCCGCGACGGACCAATACGAAAGATAGCCGGCAGGAATAGCCCTAAAAATAGTGCACGGCATTAATTTTTTTTCGCTGGCATCCGCCGGCAGAATTCTAATTTCATAACATAACCGATTGATCATCTTGGTGTTTTCTCGACCAGAGTGCCCCTTGTGGTTAGCGCTCAATATAGTTGACTAACACAGTATGTTTTTTGCTATATTGACCATGTTGAGGTTAGGACTGGATTAATAAAGGGGAAGGCCGAAATATCGGCCTGGCTTGGACGGAAATGGCCCATATCGACGATCCCAAGACCCAGCGCGCCAATCTGGATTACATCAAGACTTCCATGAAGGAACCACTGCTCGAACGCGATAATGAGTTTGAGCTCGCGCGCCTGTGGCGGGAGGAGAACGACGAGATTGCGCTGCACACGCTTGTCCGCAGCTACATGCGGCTGGTGGTCAGCACCGCGAGCCGGTTCCGCAATTACGGCTTGCCAATGGGTGATCTGGTTCAGGAAGGCAATGTCGGCCTGATGCAGGCGGCGGCGCGGTTCGAGCCTCAGCGCGAGGTCCGCTTTTCGACCTACGCCACCTGGTGGATTCGTTCGGCGATGCAGGATTACGTACTGCGCAACTGGTCGATCGTTCGCACCGGCACCACGGCAGCCCAGAAATCCCTATTCTTCAATCTTCGGCGCCTGCGCGCGCGTATCGAAGACACCTCTGGCGCACGTCTCGGCGAGACTGGGCGCAAGAAGATCGCGACGCAGTTGAAGGTCAAGATCAGCGAGGTGGAATCAATGGAAATCCGTCTCGGCGCCCACGATCAGTCACTCAACGCACCGCTGACC
>JAOUMF010000456.1 GCA_029881615.1 Alphaproteobacteria bacterium
CGGTATTGTCGAAAAAGACGTCCACGCCATTGGGGCAGGCCGCGCCCAGCGCCGCCGCGAGGTCTGATTCCGCCTTGTAATTCAGCACCGCGTCGTAGCCAAACTCGTTGGTGCATTGGCTAACTTTGGCCGCCGAGCCGGTAATCCCCACCGCGCGGCAACCCTTGATTTTAGCGATCTGCCCGACGACCGAGCCCACGGCGCCGGCCGCCGTGGAGACGACGACCGTCTCGCCCTCTTTGGGCTCGCCCACATCCAGCAGCCCGAAATAAGCGGTAATCCCGTTCAGCCCCAGCACATGCAGCGCCGCCGTCACCGGCCCGTCCGCCGGGTCCACCTTGCGATCGATGTCGGACCCATCGCTAACCGCCCATTCCTGCCAGCCCTGCCGCCCATAGACCAGATCGCCCGGCGCATAATCGGGATGGTTGGATTCGGCGACCTCGCCCAGCGTAAAACTGCGCATCGGCGAACCCAGCGGCACCGGCGTACTGTAATTCGCCCCCGCCGCAATCCAGCCACGCATGGCCGGATCGACCGAGAGATACAGGATACGGATCAGCATCTCGCCGGGACCGGGCGAAGGACGCGGGGATTCGGCGAGTTCGAACAGATCGGCGGCAACGCGTCCGGCAGGGCGGGATTTCAGGAGGATCTGGCGGTTGGTGGGCATGGGATGTGTTTCTTGTTCAGGAGAGACTATATTGCCGCATAATCGCCGGAAAAGCCTGATGGGTGCAACAAAAAGGCCGGCACCCGAAAATGCCGGCCCTCGTAACGCAGCTACATTTCGGGTTTCCCCTACTTCGCCGCCGCCTCCAACTTTGTCGCCTTGATGATGTTCTGGTCCAGGGCGGCGTCTTTTTTGCCGTCCATGCCGAAGGCCACCGCCATGATCTGGCTGTAGAACACTACCGGGATGTTGAAATCCGTACCGTACTGTTTGTTGATGGCGTCCTGGTACATCTCGACATTGGTCTGGCACAAGGGGCAAGGGGTGGCGATGATGTCGGCTTCGGCTTCCTTGGCCGCGTCCAGAATTTTCTTGATCAAATGCAGGGTCTTTTCCGGCTTCATCACCGCGACCGAGCCGCCGCAGCAGGCAGTTTTCACGTCGTATGCCACCGCCTCGGCGCCGCAGGCCTCGATGAAATTGTCGAGGAATTCCGGGCTATCGAAGGTGTCGTACGCGCCGCCGCCCTCGGTCTGCGCGAAGGGGCGCACCGTCTGGCAGCCCACATAGCCGGCGACCTTCAGGCCGATCAGCGGGTTGGTCACGGCTTCCTTCACCCTGTCCAGCCCGACATCGTTGACGATCACCTCGCAGGCGTGGCGCACGTTGCGGTCTTCGTCGTATTTCAGGCCGCCGGCGCCCAGCGCCTCGTTTACGTTCTCGCGCAGTTTGACGTCGGCCTTGATCTTCTCGGCCGCGCCATAGGTGTTCAGGTAACAGGCCGCGCAGCCGGTGATGATATCCCGTGGGCCCTGCGCTTGCGCCTGGGCCAGGTTGCGGCCGGAAAGCGCCGTGGTGGCGAGCTGCCCGCCTTCGATAAGGCCGACGGACGCGCCGCAGCAGTTCCAGTCCTCCAGCTCTTCCATCTCGATCCCCAGTTTCGGCGCGATGGCGCGAAGGGAACGGTCCAGATGCGCGCCGCTGCCCTGCGAGCTGCAGCCGGGATAATAGGTGAATTTCTTGGTGTCGCTCATTGTGCGCCGCCCTTGCTTTCACGTGCATCGATTTCGGCCGCCTTGGCGAGGATCGCCTGCAGGCCCTTGGTGTCCTTGACCTTGTAGGGCATGCCGACATGCATGCGTTTTGTCTTCACCATGCCCATCGCGATCTTGAGGTTGCCCAGGCCCTTCTTGAAGAAGTCCGCCAGCCCGAAGGAGAAATAGTATTTCGTCGTCACAAGGCGTTCGTCGGTGCGGCCATATTTCGACGCCGACCACCAGAACGCCTTGGCGAAGCGGGCGTTTTCCACGTCCTTCACATAGCCCAGTTCCACCGCCTTGGCGGCGAGGTCCTGGATGATATAGGTGACGGGCACGCCACGCGGACAGCGTACTACGCAGTTGTAACAGGAAGTACAGTTCCAGATGGTCGAGGAGTTGAAGACCTCGTCCTTCATGCCGGCTCGGATCATCATGAACAGCTTGCGCGGGCCCTGGTCCATTTCCGTGCCGATCGGACAGGAGCCCGAGCACATGCCGCACTGCATGCACATGGACATCTTTTTCCCGCCGTTCACATTGTCGCGAACCCAGCGGGCGAAGCCGAGATCGTATTTCCGGGCCGATTGTTCCGGTGGCGCTACGGTCATCTCTCCTACTCCGCTCTAAAATCCCTTGAAGGGGTTCATGCCGAATCCGTGGATTTCCTCCACGAATTCGTCGATCATCTTGCCGACCTTGGCCGAGTCCGCGATGGAAACCTCTACGGATTTCACCCGGCCTTCCTCCAGCATCAGGCTCTGCAATGTCTGGCCGATATTGGCCATGCGCTCCTGCGCGATGCCGCTGCCCTTCACGAAATGACATTGGTAATCATCGCCGGAACGGCAACCCATCAGCATCGCGCCGTCGTAACCGCGCTGGAATGCATCGGAAACCCACAGCATGCTGACCGACCCCAGGCAACGCACCGGAATGAGGCGCACCTCGGCGTTCAGGCTGTGGCGGTTGATGCCGGCCATGTCCAGCGCCGGAGCCGCGTCGTTCTCGCAGGCCAGGATCAGGATGCGGTATTTCTCCGAGAACTCGTCGGGTATTTCCACCGCCCCGACCATATCGCTGATCATCTGGACATTGTAATTGTCGAAGCTGATCGTGCGCACCGGACAGGCGCCCATGCAGGTGCCGCAGCGGCGGCAGCGCGTGGGGTTGAGCTCGGGATAGCCGTCCTCTTTCTCCTCGATGGCGCCGAACGGGCATTCCACGGTGCAGCGTCGGCATTTGGTGCAGATATCCAGTCCGAATTTCGGGTAGCTGAGGTCGCCGACCCGCGGATGAACCGCCATGCCGGCCTGGGCGCTGCGGATCGACTGAATCGCCTTCAACACCGCGCCGGCCGCATCCTCAGCGGATTCC
>JAOUMF010000455.1 GCA_029881615.1 Alphaproteobacteria bacterium
ATAGAGTTCGGAAACCCGGCCATAGGCTTCTTCCATGGTGGCCATAAGACTATTGAAGTCCGGTTGGGTGGCGGCCCGGGTCAGGGCGGCCCTGATGGAGTCGGGGATGTTGGTTTCGTCCAGGCCACCGGGGGCGATCAGGCGTAGCGTATCCTGCAACCGCCACCACAGGCCGAGCGCCCCGATCAGGCTGGCGATATTGGCCGGGTTGATAATCTTCAATTCGCCGATCCGGCCCAGGGCGTCGGCCGTGTTTTCCGTGAGGACGCGCGGATGTTCCGGACCGTGCAGCAATTGAAGATACTGGGCCATGAATTCTATATCCACCAGGCCGCCACGGTGATGTTTTACATCCCACAGGCTTTCTCCCCGATGCTGTTTGGCCATGCGTATGCGCATATCGGCCACGTCGACGACCAGCCGGTCGGGGTCGCGCGGCCGAGCCAGGGTTTCGCATATGACGGCGGTGGCCCGGTCGTCGATGTCTTTCGTGGTCGATGCAACGACACGGGCGCGGGTGAGGGCCATATGTTCCCAGGTCCAGGCCTCTTCGCGGTAATAGCGCGCGAAACTGTCCAGGTGGCTGGCCGTGGGGCCGGCATTTCCCGAGGGGCGCAGTCGCATGTCTATTTCGTAAAGGCTTCCCTCGGCCGTTGGCGCGGTGATCGCGCTGATCAGGCGCTGGCCCAGACGCCCGAACCAGACACCGGGCGTCAGTGGTTTTTCACCGTCCGATGCTTCCGCGTCCGGATCGTGATCGTAGACGAAGACCAGGTCCAGATCAGAGGTTGGCGACAACTCTCCGCTACCAAGCTTGCCCAGTGCGAGGACAGCCATGCCGCCACCGGGGACCCGGCCATGGCGGCGGGCGAATTCCGCCTCGACCCGGGGCAACAGCGCGCCCAGCACCGTGTCGGCCACCGCGGTCAGGGATTCGCCGGCCGCCGCGCCGCCGACGACGCCGCGCAGGATCTGGACTCCGACCCGGAATTTCTGGTCATTGGTCCAGCGCCGGGTCAATTCCAGCACATCCTCATAGTCATTGGCTTGACTTAGTATGGCCTCCAACTCCGTCTCCAGTTCGCCGCGCGGGGACAGCGGCTCCATGAAGTCGCTGGTCAAAACGGCGTCCAGAAGCGACGGATTACGGCTCAGCCAGTCGGCGATGCGCGGCGCACCGCCCATGATTTCCGCCACCATGTCCAGCATCGGCGGGTTGGCGTGGAATAGCGAGAATATCTGTACGCCAGCGGGCAGGCCGGCGACAAATTCGTCGAATCGGGCAAAGGCCTTGTCCGGCGTGGCGGTGTTGGCGAATGCCTTCAGCAGGCGGGGCATCATCTCGGTCAGGATTTGTCGCGCCCTTTCGCTGCGGGTCGCGCGGTAACGGCCGTGATGCCAGCTGCGTACGATGTTCGAGATCGACCCACCATCGGCAAAACCCATTTCCTCGAGCGTTTTCACGGTATCCGGATGGTTTTCGCCACCTGTGAAGACCAGCGCGCCGCCAGCGCCCAATTCTGGCGCTTCCTCGAAAAGATGGGCGTAGTGATGCTCGACCTGGCCCAGGTGATGCAGCAGGTCTTCGCGGAAGGCGGCAAGAGAGTCATATCCCATGAAGGTGGCAATCTCGCCGACGGCTTCGTCGGTGCGTGGCATGTCGTGGGTCTGTTCGTCATTGACCATCTGCAGGCGGTGTTCCAGCCGCCGCAGGAAGCCATAGGACGTCGCCATTTCCTCGGCGGTCTTGTGATCGATACGCTCGATCGCGGCCAGTGCGTTCAGGGTCGCGATCGTTCCGCGGTCGCGCAATTCCGGTATACGGCCGCCCCAGATCAATTGTTGGGTCTGACAGAAGAATTCAATCTCGCGAATGCCGCCGCGTCCCAGTTTGATATTGTGGCCGTTGACCGCTATTCGCGCGCCGCCGCGATGGGCATTGATCTGTCGTTTGATGGAATGGACATCCTGGATCGCCGCGAAATCCAGATTCTTGCGCCAAATATAGGGGCGCAAGTGACGCAGGAAACGCTCGCCCGCTTCGATGTCGCCGGCTATCGGGCGCGCCTTGATCATGGCGGCACGCTCCCAGTTCTGGCCGACACTCTCGTAATAGGCCTCGGCGGCCTCGGCCGATATGGCGATGGGGGTCGCGCCCGGGTCGGGACGTAGCCGCAAATCGGTCCGGAAAACATAGCCGTCCGCGGTGCGCGCATCGAGAAAGTTCACCAGTTGCCGGGTTGCCTTGACGAATATCGAACCCATGACTTCGGGCGCCGCGCCTCGCACACAGTCGGCGTCATACAGCACGATCAGGTCGATATCGCTGGAATAGTTCAGCTCTCTCGCGCCCAGCTTGCCCATGCCCAGAATGATATAGCCGGAATTCCGTTCCGGATTATCCGCGTCCGCCAGTTCAATGGCGCCCTGCGCCGCCGCCAGACCCAGCACATACCGGGCGGCCACATGCAGGCTTTCCTGGGCAAGGTCGGTCAAGGCCCCGGTTACTTTTTCCAGCGACCACAGGCCGGCAATATCAGCTAGCCCGGCGATCAGGGCGGTCCGCCGCTTGGCCCGGCGCAATTCCGTCATGACGCGGTTCTGATTGGTTTCCGTGGACAGGGTCTGCTCGGTATTGCGCATTAATGCGGAAAAGGCGTCGTCCGGTCCGTCGGTCAGGAAGGTCCGAAAGCTATCCATTTCCTGTGCGAGACAACGGCCGAGATAGGGGCTGTTGCCAAATACGGCATCCAGCAGCGCCTGCGCGCCCGGATTGGATTCGATATCCGCCAGGAATGCGGCTCGTTCCTCATCCTGCGCCAGGGACTCGCGCAGCCGAATCATCCCGGCTTTGGCGCGGTCGGGATTGGCCGGTTTCGGCAATTCGTCGGGATCGATAAATATGCTTGTTATGGGCATGATCATTCAGGTTTGATTTATTCAAACTGCGGTATGCTCCAAGCGTGGTCAAGCGCCGTATACTATATTATATTCCTCGGGTATTAATCTTCGGGTCGGAAATAACAATAAAATCATGGTTCGCCGCACGTCTCTCATAGTTTCGGAAATTATCGCCGGCCTTTTGGC
>JAOUMF010000458.1 GCA_029881615.1 Alphaproteobacteria bacterium
TGTAGGCGATTTTGCGATGGTCCGGCGCAGGAAGTCATCAAGCGATGCATCGCCCCGGGTCTTCAGATATTCTGGCCAGCAGACGGCGCCGACACTTGTGACTCCGTCCTTGAGCGGAATAACCCAAAACCAGCCATGTTCAAACCAGTGCAGGCCGATATTGCCCTCGTCGCGCCCCTCGCGTCGGGGAACATGGCGGAAATGCCCGAATATGGCCGCTGCGTTATGATCCGGATTCCGCCGCAGCAACTTGTTGCGCCGCGACAGGAATGTATCGCGACCGGATGAATCGATCAAAAAGCGGGCACTTATCCGCTGTCTGTTGCCGGCAGTGTCGCAGACGACGGCCAGGCAGCCATTCTTGTCCAGCCGGTCAAGCGCGGTTACGGTTTTTTGCTGGCGCACATCGACGCCGCTTTCCCTGGCATTGTCCAGAAGCAACTTGTCGAATTCCGACCGGCGAACCTGGTAGGCATGCGGAACGCTGTTATCCATCGCCTCATCGAAATAGATCGTTGTGCGGCGGGCTTCACCGTCCTCGTGACTGTAAAAGTCGATCCCGTCCTTGCGCATGCCGATTTCCGCGACCTTGTCGGCCACGCCCAGTTCCTCGAACAGCGGCAGGTTCATGGGCAACAGGGATTCGCCGATATGAAAACGGGGATGCTGGTCTTTCTCGATCAGGACCACGCGCCATCCCTGTTTTGCGAGCAACGTGGAGGCCGCCGCTCCCGCGGGTCCGCCGCCAATAACCAGAACGTCGCATTCCTCGGTGCCGGGGCGACCCTGTAAATTCGCTTCGCTGCTTGCGTTCATTCCGACCCGGCTTCAGCTGATGCGTTTCAGCATGGCTCGTTGCCCCGTTACCTGCGAAAAAGCACGGCCGACATAGTACCAGTTGATCATCAACGCTTCGAATATGCTGCGCGCCAGCGCGGCCGGGTGCCACATGGAAGGGTAGTCGGTTGGCGACAGATCGTGAGATATTCCCAGTCCACGTGCCAGGATCGAGGATCTGGCCATGTGATAGCGGCTGGTTACCACCAAGGGCCGCAGAAAATCATGGTGCTTCATCAGACTGCGCGCATGAGACAGGTTTTCCAGCGTGTTGCGCGATGCTTCTTCCATGATAATTCTGGTTTGGTCGAATCCCCGCGCTATCAGCCATGACCGGCCCGCCGCAGCCTCGGTAAGGCCGCCGACCATTGCCATGCCGCCCAGCAGGATGACCGGACAAGCCGTAGGCTGCCGCGCGGCCCCGTCGAGGCGGGCCTGAAATTCGCGTGTTATTTCACCGCGGTTGAGCCTGGCGCCCAAGACGAGTATCACGTCGGGGGTCGGCGCCGGTGTTGCCGATCTGAGCGCAAATTTTATCACGATTGCCCAGCAGACGAAGAAAGTCAGGCCACCCGAAACCATTACGACCATGAAACTGAGGGCCAGGGTGGTGAATCCGCCCCATCCCATGCTCGACAGTCTTTCCCATGAAAGTGCCCGTATGATATGCATAGTCTTATACGAAAACCTTTATGGTCGAGCCTGGTGCCCGCAAGGGCGGGCATCATGATCGGATATTTGACCGGGTTGAGCAAATGCAGAATTTGAGTACCAGTAATAATATGTCCAAATTACAGAGCAAAACAGAATTCGAAGTGGCCGCACTCATCGTGGAGGCTTTGAATCTGGAGGTTGATCCGGGAACGATAGATCCCGAAGCACCGCTGTTTTACGAAGGGTTGGGGCTGGATTCCATCGATGCGCTGGAAATCGCGTTGGAACTGTCGAAGAACTATTCCGTAGAGCTGCGCGCCGACGATGAAAATAATGGCCATATTTTCGCGTCCCTGCGGAATCTGACCGGATTTGTCATGGAGAATAAGGCGGGGTAGGGGATGCTGACGCTCCGTCGTGTTATCAGGTCCATCGGCGCATTGATGGGCATCGGTCTTATCCATTATGGCTTTATTTCCGACCATTCGGCGGTGGGTTTCTATGGCATGGCGCTGCTGGCGTTTGCGGGTCTGTTCAGCGGACCTTTGATCTTCCGGCTGGTGTTCCTGACCATAGGCGCAATTGCCCTGTTCGCTGCAGCCGGTTTTGGCGCCCCTGGCGTCGGTCCCTATATGCTTCTGGCGGCGCCAATATTCATAAATTTGATGGCGATGTTGATTTTTGGCCTGACGCTCTTGCCCGGCCGGGTGCCGCTGATCACGCGGTTCAGCCGATTCGACAAGATGCAGACGGCCAGCCCGGCGGTTGACCGCCATACGCGATTGATAACGGCGTTGTGGGCCGGTTATTTCGCGACGATCGTGATCGCAACGGCATTGATGGCGTTTACCGGCGCGTTCCTGGCAGCGTCCTGGATTGTGACCGTGATTTCCCCCGCCGGTTCGGCGGTTCTGTTTCTGTTGGAGCATTTGTACCGGCATTTCCGCCGCGATCTGTTCGGTCAGGCCTCGGTATTCAGGACCTTGCGCGTTATAGCCCATCCCGAAGCCTGGCGTGGTCTGGTTCACGATGGGTGAGGCCAGCGAGCCGTCGCGCCCGCCCGAAAATCATTTGACGATGATATTGTCGAACGGAAAGGAAGTCGGTTGGCCCAACATCGCGGGCGAGGCATTCCGATTGTCCCGCCAACTCAATGGTGGTGGGCCGGTGATCAATTTATGCGAGGACCGGCTTGCCTTCACGGTCCTGCTGCTGGCCACGGGGCTGGCGGGCAGGATGACCATACTACCCAGTGACAGGTCACCGAACGGCTTGCGCTCCATAAATGCCCGCTATCCCGGGGCTACCGCCTATTGCGATGTTTTGGACAAGGCAATGCGCGTGAGCGCATCGGCGCATTTCGGCGATACCCGCCAGATTGCCCTGGATGGTAGCGCACCGCCCATGGATCTTGATCTGGCTGTTGTCGCCGATGCCGAGATTGTCATGTTTACGTCGGGATCCACCGGGCGACCCGAACCCCGGACGCGAAAGCTGGCTTTCTTTCTGCAGGGGGCGGTGGCCAACGCCGCCTGCATGCTGGAGGGGTTCGAGAGCGGGGCGGGTGTCGTCTCAACCGCGCCGCCATATCATAT
>JAOUMF010000457.1 GCA_029881615.1 Alphaproteobacteria bacterium
TGCGGTCGATGTTACGGACGACGACGTAAAACGGGCACGGCGGGGCTATTTCGCCAACACCTCCTATATCGACCACTGGCTGGGCCGCTTGCGCGACGGGCTGGAGGAATGCGGGCTGGCCGAGGATACGACGGTGCTGTTCCTGTCGGACCACGGCGATATGCTGGGCGAGCGCGGGCTATGGTACAAGATGAGCTTTTACGAATGGTCGTTGCGAATTCCCATGATCCTGCACCGGCCCGGCGAAGCCGGGGGCAAGAAAGTGGCGGCGCCGGTGAGCCAGGTAGACGTTCTGCCGACGCTGCTCCGGCTGGCCTCGGAGGTGACCGGCGCGGCGATTCCCAAAGCTGTCGATCCGCTGGATGGCCGCGACCTGATCGATATCGCGGAAAACGACAAGGGCGGTGCGGGCCTGACCATTGCCGAATATCTGGGCGAGGGCACGGGCCAGCCCATGCTGATGATTCGCGATGGCCAATGGAAATATACCTGCTGCCCCGGTGATCCGGAGCAATTGTTCGATCTTGCCGCCGATCCATTTGAATTGAATGATCTTGCGGAAGACGTCGCGCAGGCGGACCGTATCGGGGCCATGCGGGCGCGCGCCAACGCCCATTGGGACACGGGAACGGTGCGCGAGGCCGTGCTGGACAGCCAGCGCCGGCGGCGGATTATTCACGGCGCCCTGCAACAGGGCCGCTTGCGAAGCTGGGAATGGCAGCCCCCGCGCGACGCGACCCAGGAATATACCCGAAGCCACATGGACGTGGCGGCAGTGGACATAAACAGCCGCTGGCCCCGTCCCAAACCCTTCGAGCCGAAATGGAAGTGAAACGGAACATGGCGGAAAAACTGAGCGATGCGGCGCGCACGGCGGCGCTGGCGGAATTGACGGAATGGACGGCGCTGGCGGATCGCGACGCCATTTCGCGACTATTCAGGTTCAAGACATTCAACGAAGCTTTTGGCTTCATGACCCGAGTCGCGCTGAAGGCAGAACGGATGAACCACCACCCCGAATGGTTCAACGTCTATAACCGGGTCGAGGTCACCCTGACCACCCACGACTGCGGCGGCCTTAGCGAACTGGACGTGACCATGGCCGGGTTCATGGACAAGATAGCAGATTAACGCGGCTGCATGCGCAGAGCGCTGTCGAGTCGCACGACCTCGCCATTCATTACCGGATTGCCGATCATGTGCAAAACCAGGGAGGCGAACTCCTCCGGCTTGCCGAAGCGTTTGGGGAAGGGCAGCGTGGCGGCAAGGCTGTCCTGAACTTCCCCGGGCATATTCAACAGCAACGGCGTGCCGAACAGACCCGGCGCGATGGCCAGCACACGGACACCGATGGATGCGAACTCGCGCGCCGCCGGCAGGGTCAGCGCCGCGATCCCGCCTTTCGAGGCCGCATAAGCCGCCTGACCGACCTGTCCCTCATAAGCCGCGATGGAAGCGGTGTTCACGATCACGCCGCGCTCGCCGTCTTCGTTGGGCGCATGATCGGCCATTTCGGCCGCCGCCAGGCGCATCAGATTGAAGGTTCCGATCAGATTGACCCGGATGACGGCTTCGAAATCTTCCAGCTTCATCGGTCCCTCGCGACCGAGAATCCGTTTGGCCGGCGCGATTCCGGCGCAATTGACCAGAATTCCACAAGGGCCGTGCTCGGTTCGAGCTTCGCCCAGCGCGGCCTCGACGGCCTGCGCATCGGCGACATCGCATTGCAGGCCCAGCCCGCCAATCCCGTTGGCGATTGTGGCGGCGCCATCGCCGTCACGGTCGAGCACCGTGACTTTCGCTCCGCCAGCCGCCAACGCCCGCGCCGTCGCCGCCCCCAGACCCGAGGCGCCGCCCGTCACGATTGCCGCTACATCTTTGATATTCATCAATGATCTCCAAAATTGCGCGATTCTTTATAGCAGATATCGAGAACCCTCACTATATCATGTCACATGAGCGAAAAACTGCCCATGAAGCTGCCTAGCCCCGAGGAACAGCGAAGAAACGAGTCTCGCGTCAATGAGGGCTTCTGGCCGAAAATCCGCCGGAACGCCCGGCGCATACCTTTTGTCGAAGAGGCGGTCGCCGCGTGGTTCTGCGCCCGCGACCCGAAAACGCCGAGCCATATAAAGGCCGCGCTGCTGGCGGCGCTGGCCTATCTGATCCTGCCCATTGACGCCTTGCCCGACTTCCTGCCCGCCCTGGGCTTCATGGACGACGCCTCGATGTTCTGGGCGGTGTGGCAGATGCTGTCCAATTACGTCACCGAGGAACATCGCCAAAAGGCCGCCGAAGCACTCGACGCGGAGCATCTGCGCGAATAAGCTGCCGGAGCCGTGGGAGCTTCCGCATCCACGCATACCGAATCCACATTTTTCAGGAGCAGACAGCATCATGGATTTTCTGGTGATCGCAATGGACGGAACCGACGACGGGGCGCTGGATCGACGCATGGGCGCGCGCGACGAACATATCGCGGGTATCGCGAAACTGAAGGAACAGGGCCACTTCATCGCCGGCGGCGCCATCCTGGACGATAAAGGCAAGATGATCGGTTCGACCGTGATCGTCGATTTCCCGGACCGCGAATCGGTCGAGAAATGCATCGCCGAAGACCCTTACAGCAAGGCCGACGTCTGGCTGGACGTCACCATCCAGCCGTTCCGCGCCGTTCGCTGAATACAGGGCAGGTCGAACCATGACAGGACCCTTGTGGAAGCCCTCGCCCGAACAGGTTGCGAACACGAATATCACGGCCTTCGGCAGGATGCTTGAATCCCGGCATGGGGTCTCGCTGCCCGATTACGACGCGCTGCACCGTTTCTCGCTGGACCGGATGGAGGATTTCTGGACCGCCGTCTGGGACGATTGCGACGTCATCGCCGAAACCCGCGGCGAACGGGTGCTGGCCGATGGCGACAAGATGCCGGGCGCGCGGTTTTTCCCCGACGCCAGGCTGAATTTCGCCGAAAATCATTTACGCCGCCGCGACGATACGCCGGCCCTGATCTTCCGGTCGGAGGACAGGGTCGAGCGGACCATGAGCTGGGCCGAGTTATACGACAATGTCTCGCGCCTCGCCC
>JAOUMF010000459.1 GCA_029881615.1 Alphaproteobacteria bacterium
GGCTCGGCCGCGCGGTCAAAACCCGCAATTCGCGATAGACCTGCATGCTGTCGGCATTGATGATCACGCCGTCGAATTCCCGCGCAAGGGACAGGGCGAGCCCGGATTTTCCACTCGCGGTAGGGCCGGCAACAATTAAAACAGGTCGGTTCTCGCTATTCATGCCGTAAACGTTTGCCTTTACGCTATTGCGGCGCAATATGCGCCCCATGAAAAATGTACTCACACTGATAGCCGGAACTGGTCAGCTAAGCCATAGGGCGATAAGTACGGCCCGCGAAGCCCTGGCGGCGGCGGGTGGACGGTCGGGCGATCCGAAATGGCTGGCAGCCGATCATGCCTGCGATATCCCTTTCAAGGGGCTCTCGGCGCTTGAAGCATCGATCGCCACGCGCGATGCCCTGGAAGACCAGCCGGTCGACCTGATCGCCCAACCGGTGGAAGGGCGGCGCAAGAAGCTGTTGGTCGCCGATATGGAATCCACGATCATCGATAATGAAATGATCGACGAATTGGCGGCGGAGTTGAACCTGCAGGACCGTATGGTCGACCTGACAGCCCGTACCATGCGCGGCGAACTGGATTTCGCGCAATCGCTGATCGAACGGGTACGCATGCTCGAAGGGCTCGATCTCGGGACGGCGGAACGGCTGCGGTCCAATATCAAGCTCAATCCTGGCGCGGTTGAACTGGTGGCGACGATGCGGGCCAACGGTGCGTATTGTGCCCTGGTTTCGGGTGGTTTCACGATCTATAGCGAATATGTCCGCGAACGGGTGGGATTCGATCTCGATCAGGCGAACCATCTGGAAATCGTCGACGGCAAACTGACCGGGCGCGTAATCAAGCCGATCCTAGACCGCCACGCAAAACAGGCATGCCTGATAAGGCTGGCCGACGAACTGTCGGTCTCTCCCACGGAGAGCATTGCGGTAGGGGACGGGGCGAACGACCTGGCGATGGTTCTTGCCGCGGGGGTGGGTGTGGCCTATCACGGCAAGCCAATTCTTGCGGAAACCGCCGCCATGCGCGTCGATCACGGCGACCTGACGGCGTTACTCTACGCCCAGGGTTACAGGAAAGACGAATTTGTGAGCGGGGCAGCTTAACAGAACTGGCAACCGCCTTCCGCCATGCCGGGGGTCAGCGGTCTCCTTTCTCTCTCCCGCCACCTCGATTACCTTTGTTTCCGCGGTTGTTTCTATCGCCACCGTTCGTAGTCAATAACTGATCTTCTTCGTCCTCTTCCACGGAATCTCTGTCATTGCCGCGCGGCGGGTTGGGCCGCCGCGCCTTTTCATTGGAATGCTCGTGGCCGCCAGCCGGCATACCTTCCTCGCCTACGGCATCGGATGCGCGGGGCAATCCCCGTTGGGGCGCCTCCACCTCAATCGGTTCCGCGGGTGGCGGCGCCACCACCTCAATCGGTTCCGCCGGTGGTGGCGGCGCAACCGCTGTTTCCACTTCGGGTTCCGAATTCATGGGAGGCGGTGGTGGCAGGCTGGCCGTGGTCAGCAGGTTGTCCATTTGGCGAATGCGCGACATCGCCCATTCCGGTGGATTGCCGGGCGGTGATAAAGTGCCGTCCGCGAATGCAACCGTCGCCTTGCCGGGTTTATCCAGCAACACCATTTCACCCGCGCCGCCGGTGACCTCGACGCCGTCGTCGGATTCCATGATCACGGCGACCGTCCCGTCCCTGCGGGCGACCATGACCAGAACCGTGCCGCGCACTCCGACGGTAACATTCGAGGCTTTGATCTTGTAATTCGAACTCGCCATGTTGCCCGAAAAGAACCGGAACACACCCTCGGTCATCTGAAGCACAAGGGCGCCTTCGCCCGGGTCCGGGTCATAAACGAATTCGTCCAGAATGATCGTGGAATTGGGCCCGACCGAAATTCGGGTGTCGTCGGCGAACCGCAACTCGGAAGCGCTCTCGAATCCGGTGTTGACCGTTTCATAGCGATAAACGTTGTCCCGCAACGCCAGCTGCCGGATTTCCGCATCGGTCTTGCCTTCGACGTCCTTCACGACAAGCGAGGTAACGCCAATTTCCGTCTGCGTGGCCGCCATTGCCGGCGACCCCAACCCCGCCGCCAATAGTCCAAGGATAGCGGCGCCCGCTAATGTATTCTTCAATTTTTGTTCAAAGTCACATTTTCGTTCATGGTTACACATGATCCTACTTTCCCCACATCGACGCCCCGAAAAGTCGCTTGCGTACGACACTCTTTTCATTAACCTTTGATTAAACATTAAATTTAATATAAAATAAAGATTATTCCACACGGAAGGCGAATCTTCCGCCGAGGAATATCGACGTGGGGATGCGGTCGGTAAGGGTGGTTCGTCTCGCGGTGGGGTGGCATTGGCGAGATGCTTTTCGGCTGTACCCAGATGGATTTTGCGTGAATGGCATTGGGGGAGACCGAAAATGCGTAGCCGCTGGCTGCAGCTGATCCTGTCTGGATTTATCGTTGTTGTAGCCGTCGAGGTGCGTTTGCTCGACCCGGCATTCATCCAGAATCTTCGCCTGAAGAGCTTCGATCTATACCAGCAATTGAAACCGCGCGAATACCGGCCGGTGCCGGTGCGGTTCATCGACCTGGACGATGAAAGCCTGTCCAGGCTGGGTCAGTGGCCGTGGCCGCGTACGCGTGTCGCGGGGCTGGTGGACCGGCTCAGACAGGCCGGCGCCGCCGCGATCGTGCTCGATATCGTTTTCTCCGAGCCGGACCGCACGTCGCCAAGCCAGATCGTCAAGCTTTGGCCGGTCACGCCCGAAACCGAATTGTTGCGGGTGTCCGTATCCAGCTTGCCCGACCATGACGAAGTTCTGGCGCAAGCGATCGCGCGGGCCAAGAACGTGGTTGTCGGCTTCACCGCATCGGGAGAAGTCGGCGCCGGCGCGCCGACCTTGAAGGCGGGGATGTCGTGGGCCGGGGACGATCCGCTGGAATTCATACATGATTACAAGGGGGCCGTTGTCAGCCTGCCCGGGATCGATGCCGCGGGCGCCGGGTCGGCCGCGATCGGCATGAAATCAGAGCGCGATGGCATTCTTCGCCGTCTTCCCT
>JAOUMF010000460.1 GCA_029881615.1 Alphaproteobacteria bacterium
CCCTTTTGCCGCCGACAACTTCGCGACCGGCGGCGCCAACAGCGACAGCACCGATATCTGGGGGGTTGGATTGGGCCTGCATACCCAGATCGGACTATATGCCAGCACCGGCCGCGGCTTCGCGTCTGACGACCTTGCTGTCGTCTGGTCGGGCGCGAACGACTATCTTTTTGGTGGCGCGACCGATCCCAATGTAGTCGTAGGGAACCTATCGTTCGGGCTCGCGGCGCTCAACAGTCTCGGCGCGGAACATCTGCTGGTCATGAACATGCCCGGCCTCGGCAATACGCCGCTGCTGAACGGTACGCCTTACAGCGACATGTTCAATACCCTCAGCGCGGGCCACAATATTTTGCTGGAAAATTCGGTGGCTGCCCTGCGCGCCAGCCTCGGCGCGGAAATCATTTATGTCGATGTCGAAACCGCGGTCAGCGAAATTCTGTCGAACGGGGCGCGTTATGGCTTCACCAACACGACCGGATCCTGCCTCGACGCCGACAAGAACTGGACCGGCCAGTGCAGTCTGAATCCGGATTACAGCATCAACGCCGACGGCTTCGTATTTTTCGACGCCATCCATCCGACCGCGCAGACCCATGAATTGCTGGCCGAATTCGCATATGCGACCCTGTTGACGACCCGCCACGGCGTACAGGTCGCGGCGGCGCAGGCCGATATCAGCGCACTGACGGCACGGGCGCAAATCCAGGCAGCCGGAGCGCGGCAGAATGCGATCCGCCTCGGCCTGTCCCAACAGGTGATCTTCGGCAACCGCTTCGTCGAAGCCTCGCCGGTCGAGCAACGGCTGGCCATGGCCGGCCGACCCGCCGCAACGGCAACCCAGCTGGGCCTGTCGCCTGACGGCATGCCGATGCCAGCCAACGACAGCCCCTTCGGCATG
Organism: Alphaproteobacteria bacterium; assembly: GCA_029881615.1. Taxonomy (GTDB): domain Bacteria; phylum Pseudomonadota; class Alphaproteobacteria; order UBA8366; family JADFVY01; genus JADFVY01. Next base: position 902 of record JAOUMF010000460.1, read on the forward strand.
TATATGTATGGCGCGACCGACGATGGGACGCAGGCGGGGGCAACCGGCTTCGGCTATCACACCGAGCAGACCGCTATCGGCATGGACTACCAACTGACCGATTCCCTGGTGATCGGCATGATCGCTGGTATCGGCCAGGGCGAAAGCCTGCTGGCCGACGGCGCGGGCGCCAGCAACGTCGAGAGCAGCGCATTCACGCTTTATGGCAGCCTGAACGGTGAGAACGCCCACATCGATGCATCACTGGGTCAAAGCCGCGAGCAATACAACGGGATGACCCGCCACACCGGTTCGCGCCTCTTCCCGACCGCGCGCGCCGACACCGAAGGCCTGACAACAAGAGCCTCGCTGGACGGCGGCTACAACTGGCACGCAGGGCCAGTGACCTGGGGACCGGTCGCCGGCATCGATTATGGCCACCGCCAGATCGAGGGTTACAGCGAAAGCGGCGCCGGGCCGCTGAACCTGGCTGTCGCAGAACAGACCGACGAATCGCTGACCGCCAGCATCGGCCTGCGGGCGTCGAGCGAACTCGCCGGCAGTTGGGGTGCGGCTGTCATGCAGGGTGGGCTGTCATACGAACGGGACTTCCTGGGCGGCGACAACTGGACCTCTGCACAGCTTGACGGCAATGCGGCGGTCAGCAACCTCGCCGACGCCGGCCACAGGGGCGTGATGAAGCTTGATGCCGATATCGGCGTACGGCTTGACGGCGGCGTTACCGCAACCCTGGAAAACAGCCTGGAACTGGCAGAGGGTGGAGAACCCGAATACGCTGGCATGGCGTGGGTCAAGCTGTCGTTCTGACCGGCTGTTGCCCGGCCCCGGCGGCAGATCAGCCCGCCGCCGGGGCCGGTTTTATTTTAATACATGGTCTCTTTCGCTCGCCCGGGCCATTCACGATCATACTTGCCGCCATCGACCTTCCCCTTGCTGACATCGGCAAGAATCGTCCCGGCACTGGGCAGAACATCCCCGTCCACATGTTTTTCCGGGTTCCACAGATTGGACCGTATGATCGCGCGGGCGCACTGAAAATAGACAGCCTCCACCGTTACGACCAACACCGAACGCGGCGGTTTGCCCTGTACCGCGAACCTGTCCAGTAAAACCGGATCAACCGAAATCACGGCATGGCCGTTCACACGCAGAGTATTTCCGCTGCCTGGAATCAGGAACAGCAGCGCAACGCGCGGGTCGATGACAATATTGCGCAGACTGTCGATGCGGTTATTGCCCGGCCGGTCGGGCAACAGCAGGGTCTTTTCATCTTCCACTACAACAAACCCGGCCGCATCGCCGCGCGGCGTACAGTCCATCCCGCCGGGCCCCGATGTCGCCAGCGCCGCGAAGGGCGATGCTTCGATATAGGCCCGGTAATGCGGGTGGATATAGTCCAGTTCCTTGGCAAGCGAGTTCAATGCCGGTACGCCGTAGATTGCCTCCAGGGATTCCATATCGCCGATAATGTGAGCCTTGCCGGATTCAGTCATAGGATCCCCCGCTTTTTATCTGGGTTCCCGGCCCGCCGCCGGGAACGATGTTATTTTTCTTATATTCCGGCCCGCAGTTTCTCCAGCTCCGCTGTCAGGCTTTCGGCGTAAGCGAAAGCACCGGGCGTCCCGCCGGTATGCAGGAACATGATGCCATGATCCGGCCCGGTCTCGGTCGCGCGGCGGATGCTGGCTGCCATTGTTCTGGCCGTATAGACCGGATCCAGGATCAGCGCCTCGTGGCGAGCCGCCATGTCGAGGGCCCGCAAGGTAGGTTCGTTCAACCGGCCATAACCGGGCGCCAGGAAATCGTCCGTCGCGATAACATCATTATCCCCGACCACCGGTTCGACGGCCAGCAATTCGGCCAGATCGTGGCAACGGCCAGCGATACGCTGTCTTTGAATCGCCGCTTCCCGGCGCACGCAAACCCCTGTGACCCGGATGTCGCTGCCCAGCGCCCGCAGTCCGAACAGCAATCCAGCATGCGTACTGCCGCTGCCCGAGGCCACGACAATCTCGTCGATGCGTAGCGATTGTTCCGCGATCTGACCGAGAATTTCCCGTGCCGCCACCACGTAGCCCAGCGCGCCCAGCGGCTTGTGTCCGGGGGCCAGCGGCACGACATAGGGTTTTCTTCCAGCGGCCTTCAGTTCAGCGGCGATTTCGCGCACGCGGCGGTC
>JAOUMF010000461.1 GCA_029881615.1 Alphaproteobacteria bacterium
GTCGACCGAAACACGGCCGGGGTAATCGGCCAGCGTGACCGCCGCCAGAACCGCGGCGCCTACGAAAACGAACAGGAAAAAGGAACGGATCATTGGCGTGCCGCTCCCGCGAGAGGTGCGATCATCTGGCCGTACAGATCATCGATCTCGCGCTCGGCATCAATCCGTGCCTCGACAAGGTTACGCCAGGCATCGCCTTGGGGTCCAAGCGACCCCCGGCCTTCAAAGGCCGCTACGGCGCCGGCCAGATCGCCATTATCCATGGCCTGTTCCGCCCGCCCGATCGGCGGCAGGTCACTACCGTCGATTCGGCGGATAGTCACAAGCCCGGCGATTTTGTTCCACACACCGTCCAGCCAGTTGCCTTCCTCGGCGCCGGAGAGCGCGCGGTCGATTTCGGGCGCCAGTTCGGCGAATTGGCGGCGCAGCGCCAGACGATCGGGAATGCCGTAATCGGCCCATGGCGACAGGGCGGCCACCGCCGCGCCATCGGATATCAAGGGGTCGTCCCGGCCCAGGGCCTCGAACCGGTTCAGCGCCGCGCGATAGGGCTTGCCCGAATTCATGGCGGCTTCGACCTGCCCCAGGGCCAGCACCATCGCGGCGATTTTCTCGCCGGTCTGCAACGGCCGGGTTTCAAGTTCGGTCACGCGACCTTCCAGTTTGCCGACCGTGCCGCCGACCGTCGCCAAGCCGCCCTCGAGGCCGCGGGTCGAGCCAGTCAGCGCCTCGATGGCGGCATCGATGGCCAAAAGCCGGGCCGTTACCCGTTCCGGCACCTCGCCTTCATTGGCCTCCAGTCTGGAAATTCGGGATTCCACGGTGGACTGGCCCGCCGTCAGCTTGCTGGAAAGGGCGTTCATGGCCTGCTCGATTTCGGCGAGTTGCGCGGCAAAAGCGGCGCCGCTTTCGCCGCCGCCGGCCTCCAGCGCGTCGATGCGGCGGGAAAGCTTCTCCGATCCGGCATTCAATTCACGTCCGAGATCCTGAATCGCGGCCTCTATGTCGTCCAGCCTTCCGGAGTCGGCCGGCGCAACAACGCCACCACCGCCCGGGTAGAGCTCCGCTTCCCAGAGAGGCCGGGTCAAAATGGCCCCGCCCAGCAGCAGGACGACAACGATCAGCGCAAGCCAGGACACCCCGCCCGCGGGACGGGGGGCGGTAACGGCCCCTGGCATATCTGTTTTTTCCCCGGCGGCGGGCGCGGGCGCGGCCTCCGCTTCGGGTTCCGGTTCGTGTTTGGGTTCCGGTGTCGGTTCCGGCGTTGTTTTCATTGGTTCTTCCTGTTTTGCCGGTTTCCGTTCGGGCTGTTTTGCCGCCGCGGATTCTGCCGGTGGTGCCGGTTTCAGCCCGATATCGACCCCAAGGTCGGCGGCGGCCGCGATGATCTGCGGTAATCTGCCTTTCGGAATATGGTCTCGCTCCTTCCAGCCCTGAACGGTGGTGACCGCAATACCCAGCTTGGAAGCCATCGGGCGAATGCCACCAAAACGTTCGATGATCTCAACATCGGAGATGGAGGGTGTGCCGTTCGGGATATTTGCTTCGCTAGTCATTTCTGTCCGTTCGTAAGCTGCGGTTCTATCCTTGGTCGAGCGTGGCAAGCAACGCGGCCCTGGTCGGTTCGGCCGCGACAACAATGCGGCGCCAGGGCAATTCGCCTACAGGTTGGGCCACGCCCGCGCTGAGGCAATAGGCATTCACGGTCCGGCAAGCATCTTCCAGTCCAGCCTCTTTCACCAGACTAACAAAGGTCGCCGCCGTACGGGGAGAGAAAAACAACACGGCGCCAAGAAGTCCCCGCAGAAAGGCGTTTTTCGTATCCTGGGACAGCGTGGTGGCCGCAACGGCTTCGTAAAGCTGAATGCGGTCCACGGAATATCCCGCATTACGCAGCGCGCCGGCAAGGTCCCCCGCGCTGACGCTGCCCGCGACATGGATCATCCGGCCGTTATCCGGTTTCGAATGGGCAATCACATAGTCGGCCAGCGTGTCGACGTTGCCCGCCGCGCTATGAACATCGGTAAAGCCCTCCGTGCGGGCGGTCCGCGCGGTCTCGTCGCCGACGCACCAGGCGGTAATGCCGCGTTCGCCGCAAAGGCCGGCGAATGCCCTGATGCCGTTGCTGGAGGTGAATAGCAGGCCCTGCACGCCTTCCAGATCGATTTCGGCATCCTCCCTGTGGCGGATGACCAGCATCGGACCGAGCACCACTTCAATCCCGCGCTTGTGCAGTTCCTGCTGTAGCGCGACGGAATCTTCCTTCGGCCTGGTAACCAGGGCCCGCATTCTGTTTCCCTATCTCCTCGATCGCGGGGGCGGTTGCATCGGAAAACCCTGCCTTCAGGTGAAAAAGTCCGCCGGCATCCGCGCCCGCAGCGCCAGCCCCAATGAAGTTCCCAGCGCCTCGGCGTCGCCTTCGGGTGCCTCGTCGCTCATGCGGTGCAGCAGGCTGCCGTCGGGCAACGCGACCACCCCGGTGAGGGAAAGCGTGCCATCGGCCGACAGTTCCGCCAGCCCGCCGATCGGCGTATGGCACGACCCGTCCAGCGCGGCCAGCAGGGCGCGTTCGGCGGTTACCCGGGTCCAGGTCGGCGCATGATTCAACGGCGCGACGAGATCACGCACACGGACGTCGTCATGCCGGGTTTCGATCGCGATAACGCCCTGCGCCACCGCCGGCAAGATCTCGTCGGTTTCTATAAAGCTCTGCGCCAGATCCTGATTGCCCAGGCGCTTCAACCCGGCAAGCGCCAGAAGCGTTGCATCGACAACGCCTTCCTCCAGCTTCCTCAAGCGGGTCTGCACGTTGCCGCGCAGGGTTTCCACCCGAAGGCCTGGATAACGATGCAGGATTTGAGCCTGCCGCCGCAGGGAAGACGTGCCGATCACGGCGCCCGCCGGCCGTTCGCCAAGCGTTTTGGCGCGGGGCGACAGGAACGCATCGCGTGGATCCTCGCGCTCCAGAACCACGGCGATCATGGTCTTGTCCGGCAGCCAGGTCTCGACATCCTTCATGGAATGGACGGCCAGATCAATTCGGCCATCGATCAACGCTTCCTGGATTTCCTTGGTG
>JAOUMF010000462.1 GCA_029881615.1 Alphaproteobacteria bacterium
CCTCCTCCAATTGTTCCTCGGCGCCGGACTCCTCGAACAGCGGGGTCTCGCCCTTGTACAGGTCCAGCGTGGCTGCAAGGTCGGGCATGTCGCGGTCCGCCGCCGTCTTGATGGCGAGGAAGTTCCTGGGGTCGTCCATGATCACCGGTCCGCGCGCCTCATGCATGATGCGGTCGATCAGCGCCGGCGCGGGCCGCAGCATTGCCGGCGGTTTGGCGGCGGCGGCCTTTTCGCGGATTTCATTCCACCGGGCTGCCAGCCTGCCGGCCTCCGCCTTCAGGATGTCCGGCTCCGCTTCCGCGGCCAGCGGCGCGGGTACCAGGCCAGACCCTTCCGGGGCGATCTCTTCCAGCAGGGCGGCCAGGTCTTCCCGGTCGCCTTCCCACTTGCCGCGCGGCCAGTGAATGCCAGGCCGCATTGCTTCCAGCGACAGATAACGCCCAGGCAGTAGCGGGTTCACGGTCAGCACCGCGCCCTTGCCGTCGCCGGCGGCGCGGATCACCTGAACGATCAGCGACTGTCCCTCGGTCACATTCTTTGCCTTGCCCAGGAAGCCGGGCTGGGCATCGCCGAATTCCACGAAGGCGGCGCCGATGCCCTTTTCCACCCGGGTAACCCGGCCCAGATGGATAGAGCCGACAATCTCGCTATCGCCCAAGCGCTCCAGCTGGACATCAAGCAGTCGGCCTCGCCCGTCCATCAAGGCGGCCCTCGTCTCGCCCGGCGAGACCTCGATCAGCCAGGTTGCCTCGTATCTCATGCGTCGATCCCCGCACTGCGCAGAAGCTGGGCCGTTTCGTACAGGGCCAGTCCCACCACATTGGAATATGATCCCTCGATCCAGGGAATCAGCGCCGCCGCACGGCCCTGAATGGCGTAGCCGCCAGCCTTGCCGTCCCACTCGCCGCTAGCGATATAGGCCTCGATCTCTGATGTTTCCAGCCGCTTGAACTTTACCGAACTGGTTATCAGCCGGCGCCATTCACGTCCGTCCGAGCCGATTACCGCGATCCCGCCTATTACCTTGTGTCGGCGGCCAGACAGCATCGTCAGGCAACGCCTTGCCGTGGCCTCGTCTTCCGCCTTTGGCATGATGCGGCGGCCCAGCGCCACCACGGTGTCGGCGGCCAGGATTACCGACCCTTCGTGCCGTGCACTTACCGCGGCCGCCTTCGCGCCGGCCAGTCGCGCCGCATGGTCGCGTGGAAGCTCTGCCTTGAACGGTGTCTCGTCGATCTCCGCCGGGTCGACAGCGTCGGGCGCGATGCCGATCTGGGCCAGCAGATCCATCCGCCTCGGCGAGGCGGAGGCGAGCACGAGGCGTGGGCGCGATGTTGTTGTCATACTGTAATCCGGATAGTCGCCGCCGCTCCATCGACGGCAGGCCTTTTCTGACGTTCCGGCGGGCGGCGGTCAAGCCCGCTGCGGCAAAGGGGCGCGTAATGGTGGCGCGCGATGTGGTCCGATTTCATGTTTGTGGACTGATAAACTTGATTTTTTTTATGAGCCAAGCTTGACATTTTACCCGGGAGGGACGATGTTTATACCTGTAAGGTCGGACGATTTGTGCTCCTTAGGACGTGCCCCCAACGGAGCAACCGGATGAACCCCTCCGTCCGGATCGGCCCACACCGCAAGGTGACGGATCGACAGGTCGACCGAGCCCGAGGCACCCGATCAATCGGATGTTTTGGGGCCTTTCTTCATGTACCTCCGAGGATGACCGGCTCGCAAGAGCCGGTCATTCTTTTTTGGCATGCCGTTGATCGGGATAAAACCCTGGTTCAATCCAGCGGAATATCGCCGTAGGCCAAATGTTTGTTGCCCTGATATATTTCCGACAGGCCGGCATAGAGTTCGGACAGTTTTTCGACACGCCCGGCCAGGCGTATCCGGTCCGGCTCGTCCAGATCGTCGATGGTCTTCACGATATCGTGGCTCTTCCAGTACAGGTTTTCGGCCGCGTAGCCGCCGGGTTCCAGCCGGAACACCTCCTGCAATATCCGCAGATCGTGGGGGATGTTGAAGGAATCGCGGGAATCCTCGTGGCTGAACAGATACCAGAAATTATCGTAGCCGCCCCAGGTGATGGCCGACAGGCAGAGCGAGCAGGGTTCGTGCGTCGCCAGGAAGATGCAGTCGGCGGGTTTTGGCCGGGCCTCGCGCGGCAGTTCGTAAAACCGTTTCAGCGCATGCATCTCGCCATGCCATAGCGGATTTTCGGTCTCGTTGTTGGTTTCCGCGATCACCGTGGACCAGTCCGACTTGCGCAGGATAGCTGCGCCGAACAGCTTGTTCCCCCGGACCACGCCCTTGGCCGTCATCGGCGCGATTTCCATCTCCACCACGTCCAGCAGGCGTTCTATCAAGGCCGGATCTTGCATTTGCTCTCTCCTCAAAGGCTGACCGGGCCGCCCGAGACGGGGAAGCGGTCCATGATGCGTTTCATCAACTGGTCGCGCACCTGGCGGTAGGCGTCCAGGCGTGCCTCGCGGTTTCCCTCGACGATGGAGGGGTCGAAGGTGTGCCAGAATTCCACCTCGCAGGCCATGGTTCGGGTCATTTCTACGGCGCTGTGCTGGGCTTCCGGCGAAAGCGTGATGATCACGTCGAAGGAACTGTCTTCCAGTTCGTCGAAGCTTTTGGGCTGGTGATCTTCAATGGAGATACCGATTTCCTCCATTACCTCGGCCGCGAAGGGGTCTACTTCGCGCGCGCGCACACCGACGGAATCGACGAATATTCGCCGTCCGTGCAGATGCTTCATGATTCCCTCGGCCATGGGCGAGCGCAGGGAATTATGGCTGCAGGCAAACAGCACGGCGCCAGGCAGGTCGTTCAAGCTATCCACGGATATGCAGGACGCAGATCAGGGTGAACAGCCGGCGGGCGGTGTCCTGGTCCATGTCGACCTTGTCGCGCAGGCGCTCGCTCAGCATGTCCGAGCCATCGTTGTGCAAGCCGCGCCGCGCCATGTCGATGGTTTCGATCTGCGAGGGCGACAGCCGCTTGATGGCATCGAAATAGCTTTCGCAGATCTGGAAATAATCCTTCACAATGCGTCGGAACGGC
>JAOUMF010000463.1 GCA_029881615.1 Alphaproteobacteria bacterium
TCGAAATGTATCAGGTGGCGCGGGTGATACGGCTTGCGACAAAACAAGGGCGGTCCTGGCGTACTCTTGCGACAAGTCGGTCCTATATTTTCCTCATCGAATGCAACGCAAGCTTCAGGAGTATCCAGTCATGAAACGCAGCACGACACGACTTCTCACCGCTACCGCCATCGCCGGGATCGGCCTTGCGGGGCTCGCTGCTGTAAGCCTTGCCGACGGCGCCGGTGGCCGTGGCTGGGGCATGCATGGCGGCGGCTATGGCATGGGCGGCCATCACATGGGTGGCGGCCAAGGTTTTGGCGGTCATGGCGGCATGTACAATACGCTGTTTGACTTCGACGCCAACAAGGACGACAAGCTCTCCCAGGAAGAAATCGATGCGGGGCGCCTTAACCAGTTGAAGAAATTCGACAAGAACGGCGACGGCACCCTGGATCTGGCCGAATATGAGGCGCTATGGCTCGACGCCATGCGCGAACGGATGGTCGACCGCTTCCAGGGGCATGACGCCGACGGCGACGGCAAGATCACGGCCGAGGAATTCGGCCAGCGCTTCGCCGACATGGTGAAATTCATGGACACCAACGGTGACGGCGTCCTCGACGAATCCGACATGCGGGCGCGCCACGATGGCGAAGGCTATCGCAGGATGCACCGCGACAACTGATCTCTCTGCTCTCCCAACCCCTCCAATCCCCAACTGAACGGGGCGGACCGCAAAGGTCCGCCCCGCTTTTTTCGTCACAGCTCGGTATATTTCTTGGCGTTGCCCTTGGCCTTTTCCACCGGGTATTTGCGGGCGTTTAGTTCCAGCTTGCTTTCCGCGGCTTCGGCCAGGTCGATGTCGGCGCGTTCGCAGATCAGCAGAAGATAGAGAAATACGTCGGCGCATTCCTCGGCCAGGCGGGCGCGGAATTGCGTGTCTTCCCGGGCGGCGCGTTCCACCGCCTCGTCGTCCTTCCACTGGGTCAGTTCCATGATCTCGGCGGCCTCCAGGCCGGCGGAGATCATCAGGTTTTTAAGGGAATGGAATTGCCGCCAGTCGCGTTCGTCGCGGAATTCGATAAGGCGCCTGATCAGTTCGTCATGGTCGGGTTTCATGCTTCGCTCGCGCTCGCGGTTTGATGCCAAGGCTCGCCGATAAAGGCCCAGGCGATGGGGGCGTCATCAGTCAGCCTTGGAACAAGGCCATAAGCCCATTGGACATGACCGGCGGAAAAATCGCAATGCTTCCGTACGAAGCCGGGCCAGGGGTGGCGTGCACCTCTGGCCCGGAGCGGAACTCAAAGTAGCCTGGCCGCGCAATTCGGCTGATCCAGGCCACGCTTTAGGGTCTAGGGTCTTTTCGGCGTCTTGTATTCGACTTCCTTCTGGACCGGTTCCCAGACGGTTTCGTAACCGACAAATCCTTTTTCGTTTGCCGCCATCTGACGCGTCGTCACAAAACGCGTATGACCGTCAGGAACCTTGGTGTTGGGTTTTTGCTCGCTCATATGTCACCTCTTTTACCGTGAAGTCAGGATTGCAACTGCATGTAACTAAAGCCGTAAACTATCCGAATGCTATTCAATGCCGCGGCTTAGACCGGCCGCATGAGTGACGGGTCGATATCCGCCTCCGCAACGATCGCGCCACCCGCCTTTACCTCTTCGGCGGTTGCGTCGCGCACGTTCTGTATCGCGAGTGTAAAGATAACTTCTCTGCCGCAAAGCGGATTGTTGCCATCGACAGTCAGTGTCTCGTCGTCTATCCGCGTCACGAGAAAGCTGCGGGTCTGGCCCTGGTCGTTTTCCATCAGAATGGTGGTGCCGACTTCCCGATATTCTTCGGGCACGTTCTCGATGTGGTCGGTAAAGACCAGCGCCTCGTCCCTGGGGCCGAAGATCTGGTTGCCGTCGATCGGCACTTCGATAACCTCGCCGGCGGACCGGCCTTCCAATTCCATATGGACGGAAGGGGCCAGAATTTCGTTATGTCCGTGAATATAGGCCAGCGGAAATTCGACCATGGTCAGGACATGCCCGGACTTCCCGTCGGTCACCTTGTAGGTCAGCTCGACAAACTTGCCGTCCTGAATGGTTTCACTCATGCTTTAATCCGAACCAATTGCTCAAAAGATGGATGCGCCAAAGATCCTGACCTGCCCATCCTCGTAGCCGAGGACAAGTCGGCCAAGCCATTCGCCTTCCTTTTTAGTGCTCCGCTGCCGATAGAGAACCGTCACATGCTCGCCCCGGCGGATAATGCCGAGCGGGTCGATCTCTTCTGACAGGTTTCTGGCCAGTTCACTCTTCGCGAACTGGTTGCCCGCCACGACCTGGTTCATGGCAAGCGCCAGGGAATTGGAAAAATTCTTCACGAACTCTCCGTATTTCCCCTCGTTCGAGTTTTTGACGAGTTCGAGCCACAGGGCATCGGCAATCGCCAGAATCTCTTCATCGGTTTTGTCGATAATGTTCACGCCCGGCTCTCCGCCACCAGAAGCAATCGACTTTGCAGGGCTCTCGCCCTGCATGCCGGTCTCATCTTGGCCAGGCGGAAGCTCGATATGAGCTTCCGCCTGATTCTGTTTACTCATCAGGCGCAACCAGATGGTAACAGGGCGCCTTTTCCATGGTGTACTCGCCGGTTTCCGGATCGCGACGCGAAACAGTCAGCACATGCCAGTTTTCGTCGTCCACCTTCATGGCGTCGCCCCGATAGTAGTAACCCGGCCAGCGGGTTTCCTTGCGGAACATGGTGTGCTGCGTGACGCACTCCGCGGCGCGATGACGATGCTTCAATTCCCACGCGCGCAGCAGCTCGTGGATATCCTTCGCCGCCAGATTCTCAAGGTCTTCTTCCATGATTTTGAGTTTCTTGAGGCCGATATTGAGAAGCTTTTCATTGGTCATGTAGTTGACGGTCATGCCGCCGCAATACTCGTCCATCAGCTTCTGCAGACGGTCCAGCCCCTGCTTGGGATTGATGTAGTGCGGGTTTACATCGCCAGCCACGATCGCGTTGCGGTAGGTTTTGTAATGCTCCAGGGGCTTGTAGATCTCTTCCTTGCGGCTTTTGATCTG
>JAOUMF010000464.1 GCA_029881615.1 Alphaproteobacteria bacterium
CTGACCGCTGTCGGGGCGACGGAATGACCGCCGCAAGAAAAACAGGATAGCTGGATATGACCTCATCTGGCGCTCATGATCGATTCCCCTACCTCGCGGGAAGAGTCCGGCTGATCTATTCCGATGCGCCGGCCACGATCGCGATCAATCTGATAAATGCCGCGGTATTGTCGTTTGTCATGCGTGGGGAGTTGCCATCGCCGATATTGCTTGGGTGGTTTATCTTCATCGCCGGCGTGATGGTGTCGCGCGCTGTCTTGTATGCCCGGCACCGCCTTGCCGGCGTCTATAGCGAGGATGAGGCTCGATCGTGGCTGTTGCGGCTGGCGATCCTTACCACGCTGACCGGCATCGGCTGGGGTGTCGGATGTCTGGTCGTGATGTCCGAGGCCCCACCGCTTCACAAGGTATTCACCGCATTTGTCCTGGGGGGGATGGCGGCCGGCGGACTTCCATCGCTGGCACGCGTCTTCTGGGCCTACCTTCTCTTCGTTGTGCCGGTGCTCGGGCCCGCAATCTTCTATTTTGCCTGGCAGGGTGGCGAAATAGGCTGGTCAATGGCTGTAATGGGCACATTGCTGCTGGGATTCCTCTTGATGACCGGTTGGCGGCAGGAAAGGGTGGTGCTGGAAGCTCTCGCTCTGGCCGGCCAGAATCGCGAATTGGTCAACAGCCTGACGGAAGAAAAGAACAGGGCGCTGGAGGAAAAAGGCAAGGCGGACCGTTTGAACGATGAATTACTGCGGCAAATCAGCGACCGGCAAGAAATCGAGGCAAGACTGAGTGACCGCGAGAAAATTCTTGCGACGACCCAGCGGGTCGCGCGTTTGGGCAACTGGGAATGGGATATCGTCAATGACAGGATAATTTCTTCGGAGGAAAACAATCGCCTGTTTGGCCGCGATATGACCGCCACGCCCTATGACTACGACACTGTTCTTCAGATCGTTCACCCGGAAGATCGCGAGCGCGTCGATGCGGTGATCAGGGAGGCCGTTTCCGGGTGCAAACCCTATAGCTGCGATTATCGGATCGTGCTGCCCGATGGCAGTGAGAAGATGGTCTATGAGCAGGCCGACATCGTTGGCGATGCCGAGGGCCGGGCGACAAGGGTTTTGGGTATAAATCTCGATATCACCGAACGATACGAAGCAGAAAAGGAACTGCTGGCCGCCAAGTTCCAGGCCGAGGAGGCCAGCGCGGCGAAATCGCAATTCCTCGCCAATATGAGCCATGAATTGCGAACCCCGCTGAACGCTATCATCGGTTACAGCGAGATATTGAAAGAGGATGCCGAGGAACGTGGGCAACTCGACCTGAAGCCCGACCTGGAGCGCATCAATATATCGGGGAGGCATTTACTGCAATTGATCAACGAGGTTCTGGATCTGTCGCGGATCGAGGCCGGACGTACGGAATTGCATCTGGAGGAAATCGACCTTGCCGCCCTGACAAAGGAAATAGCCGCGACTGTTCGCCCGCTGGTGGAGGCGAACGGCAACCGGCTCATCGTGGATATTCCCGACGAGCCGGGGATGATGCGCGCCGACGCGACCAAGCTGAGGCAAATCCTGTTCAACCTCTTGTCCAATGCCGCGAAATTTACCGAGCGGGGCGAGGTTCGTTTCTCCCTGTCGCGCTTTCGTGACGAGGCCGGTGCCGGCGGCAAGGAGTGGGTTCGCTTCCGGGTAGCCGACACCGGCATAGGCATCGTGCCGGAAAGCCTGGACAGCGTATTCATGGCCTTCGAGCGGAGCGAAGCCGGACGCGATTCGAAATATGGCGGCACCGGACTCGGGCTTGCCATAAGCCGCCACTACTCGGAGATGATGGGAGGCGCCATTTCCGTCGACAGCAAACCCGGCGAGGGTAGCCGATTCACCGTGCGCCTACCCGCCAAGGCAGTTGATTGCCGCCCGGCCAAGGTTGTGCGGGCAGGGGAATAGATAGAAAGCCATTTATGGTGTTGCCGGCGCTAACCGGTGTTCCCGCAGCTTTTTATAAAACGGCAGATGATGTTCGTAGTAGCGGCGAAGTTGCGGGGCGCTGTCAAGCGTGACCGCCGACTCTTCGTCCTCGCTGGAAGGCCTGCCACTGGCGATGCCGTCCGACGCCATGGCCTCGCCATGCCAGCCCGACACTTTCCTCCATTCCTGCGGGGGCGGCTTGTCCCACTCCAGCGATTGCGGCAGGAATTCGATGCCAACTGCGCTGGACCAGGCGCGGATCATGCCGGCGGGATCGGCCTGGATGTCGGTCGCATCCATCACCGGCGGGTGTGCGCCCAACAGCGTCGCGAGCCATTCGAAATGCCGCCACTGCGCCTCCAGCCCGATTTCCTCCAGCAGGACACCATGATCTTTTCTGTAGAAGGAGACAATGGATTTTGCCGGATCGCGGATCAGGAACGTGTTTGTCAGCCGGCGTGCGAAGGCCTCGTCCGCCATCATCCGTTGTGTGATGTAATAGCTCATGTCCTTGAAAAACACGGGGCCTTCCCCGCCTGCCGACAGCAACATGGCGCGGATATCCTCATAGTTTGTCGGATGCTCGTCATCGGCCTCGAAATGCGGCATCTCCTTTACGCTGTCTCCGACATAATAGAGATACATGAACGGCTCGTGGAAACAGCGCAGATCCCCCCGCTCGCGCATGACGCGCTCGGTTGCGGTCGACATGGAGCGCGGATGACTCCAAAGGGCAATAATGGGATGCATGGTCCTCGGGAGTTATTTACTGTCGCTGGAACCTTGACGTGTGTCGAAAAATGGGACTGTTAGGAATACGTCCGGTAACTTATACTACCGTATAGCACGCAGAGAGCCGCGCAGCCGGGCGAACCGGTATGTCCCACTAATATATCGATCAGGGCAATTTTGCAGCCGAAAGAAAAATACCTCAAGGGTGAAAGCGGAATTGACCAGGTTTTCGCGGAACAGGTGCGCCTGATCTTTTCCGGCGTGTCTTACGCAACCCTCGTCACGCTGACCGTTGGCGCGATCATGATTTACGCCCATCGCGATGTTGCGCCCCCGGCGAAATTGATTGGCTGGTCCTGCTACAT
>JAOUMF010000465.1 GCA_029881615.1 Alphaproteobacteria bacterium
GCCCTCGGCCATCGGGTGATAGCCCGGTGCGCAGTAGGCTTCGAAGCAATGGACGAAGGCGTCGACACCGGTGGCCGCCGTGATATGCGGCGGCAGGCCGACGGTGAGATTCGGGTCCGAGATCACCACGCCGGGCAGCATCGTCGGGTGGAAGATGATCTTCTTTTCATGGGTCTGTTCGTTGGTGATGACGCTGGCGCGCCCGACCTCGGAACCGGTGCCCGCCGTGGTCGGCACGGCGACGACCGGGGCCAGGCCCTCTTCCTTGACGCGGGTCCAGTTGTCGCCGACATCCTCGAAATCCCAGAGCGGGCGGTCCTGCCCGACCATCAGCGCCACGGCCTTGGCCGCGTCCAGCCCGCTGCCGCCGCCGAACGCGATGACGCCGTCATGGCCGCCTTCACGATAGGCGCGCACGCCGTCTTCAACATTGCGACCGATGGGGTTTCCCTTGATATCGCTGAACAGGCCGGTCGGCAGGCCGGCGGCCTTGTTGGCGGCGATGGCGTCGGCGACCATCGGCAGGCCGGCGATGCCCGGATCGGTGATCAGCAGCGGTTTGGCCATGCCCAGCGAACGGCAGGCATTCGCCAGATCGGCGATGCGGCCGGGGCCGACCATCATTTTCGTGGGATAGTTCCAGTTGCCGGTTACGGCCTTGGGGTCGAATGTCATTATGTGCTCCCTGTTGGTAGCCATCAGCCGTCAGCCATCAGCTTTCAGCCAAAGGCCAATAAATCTAAAGACTGATAGCTGACCGCTGATAGCTGACGGCTGTCATCTAAACCGCCACCCTCAGGTGATAGCTCTTCGGCCGTGTCAGATGTTCATAACCGACCACGGACAGCGTACAGCCGCGCCCTGAATTCTTCACCCCGGTCCAGGCCAGCGCCGGATCCAGATAGTCGCAGCGGTTCATGAACCAGGTGCCGGTCTCGACGCGGTCGCCCACGGCGATTGCCGCGTCGGCGTCCGTTGTCCAGACCGAAGCCGTCAGCCCGAATTCGCTGTCGTTCATCAGCGCCACGGCTTCGTCGTCGGACGATACCTTCATGATGCCGATCACCGGGCCGAAGCTTTCCTCGGTCATCACCCGCATGGAATGGTCGACATCGACCAGCACCTGCGGCGCCATATAGGGCGTGCCGGGTTTGTCCGCGGGGAATTCCGACGGGTCGATCAGCGAGCGCGCGCCGGCCTTGATCGCGTCGGCCACCTGGCCACGAACGAAGTCGGCGGCGCTGGCGCGAACCATCGGGCCGAAGTTGGTGTTGGCGTCGGTCGGGTTGCCCAGCTTGTATTTGCGGGTCAGTTCCACAAAGCCCTCGACGAAGGCGTCATGCAGGCTTTCATGCACATAGATGCGCTCTATGCCACAGCAGGACTGGCCGGAATTGAAGAAGGCGCCGTCCACCAGGTTCTCGACCGAGAAGGCCAGGTCGGCGTCGGCCCGCACATAGGCAGGGTCCTTGCCGCCCAGTTCCATGCCGGCGCCGATGAAACGCCCGGACAGCGCCTTGGTGATGGCATGGCCGCCCGGCACCGAACCGGTGAACGAAACGTAATCGATACGGTCGTCCTGGATCAGCTTTTCCGTGTCGCCATGGCTCATATGCAGATACTGGAACACGCCCTCGGGCAGGCCGGCCTCGGCCAGCGCCTCGGCGTAACGCTCGGCGCAGAGCGGCGTCTGGTGCGAATGTTTCAGCACCACCGCATTGCCGGCCATCAGCGCGGGCACCACGGAATTCACCGAGGTCAGATAGGGAAAGTTCCAGGGCGCGACAACGGCCACAACGCCCAGCGCCTCGCGCTTGATGAAGCGGGTAAAGCCCTCCTTGGGCTCGATCGCCACATCGGCGAGCGCCCGGGGCGCGGCCTCGATCATATAGCGGGCGCGTTCCTCGAATCCGCGCACCTCGCCCGGCGCCTGGGAAATCGGCCGGCCCATCTGCCAGGTCAGTTCCTCGGCGATGGCGTCGCTCTTGGCCACGAAGGCATCGACCGCGCGGGTGAGAATCGCCTGGCGTTCGGCCATCGGCGTCGCGCGCCAGGCCACCTGCGCCTTGACCGCGCGCGCCAGCGCTGCCTCGATCGCCGCGCCGTCGGCCAGCGGCCGCTCTACATAAACACTGCCGTCAACCGGCGAGATCGTCTTCAACATATCGGCCATGATGCCGGAACTCCCTATCGTTCGTGTACTGTTCAGAAGTTGATTGGCTTCCTCATACTCCCGCGCCACCGCGGGCGCAAGCGGGCGCGGATCGACAAAAGGAACAATCCCATGCACAGACGTTTTCCGCGGGTTTCAGAGGTGGAATTAAAGGGTGTGGCGTAAAAAGCCGCCCCGGGGCGCTGGGCGTCAGGGAGCGATGGGGGCCGGCATGCGGCCGGCCCCGGGACAGTTCCGGCTACTTTATCGACAGGCTGGTCGTATCGGTCCTGCCCTGTTTATCAACCCAGGTCAGATCGACCGCGTCGCCCTTGGCGCCGCCAGAGAACCTGAGTCCCAGGCGCGGCTTGGCGGCGACATGCGGTCCCCACTGCGCGGTCACGATGGTCAAGCCGTTATGCACCGCCGTGACTTCGGTGATGTGCTGGGCCCCCATGGGATGGTTGATGGTTCCCGCGACCTCAACCACATTTCCATTGGCCCGGGCCTGGGCGCGGATCGATTTCTTGCCCTTCAGCTTCCCGCCGGCGGCAGCGGCAGTGGCGCATTCGCCGCTCACCTTCACGTTCCGGCGCCCGGTATACAGCTTTCCGCCCGACTTCACGACAATGATGATGTCGGAGGTCTGGCAGATCACGACACTGGTCTCGACGAATCCCTGGGCGCCGTGGGCAAACACGAAATTCGCGGCCAGCGGCTCGGAATTTCTCTCGACGACGATGGCAATGGCGGTGGCGGCCATCCCGGTCTCGACGGTCACGGTGACAGGGGTGCCTGCCTCGGCGGTCGCGGGCGCGACGATACTGATCTTGTTGCTGGGCGTGTTATCGGCCGTACCGTACAGGTTGCCCATGGCGTCGTTGACATTCTTGGCCCAGAACGCG
>JAOUMF010000466.1 GCA_029881615.1 Alphaproteobacteria bacterium
GCAGCGGAACAGCGCCTGGCTAAGCCGCATCAGATTGCCCTCGCCGCGCAGCTTGATGCCAAGCTGTTTACGCACCGGGCTGGCGCCACCATCGCAGCCGACCATATAAGCGGCGCGGATGGTTTCAGTCTTGCCGTCCAGGGCACGAACCGTCGCGTTCACCCCGTCTTCATCCTGCACGGCGGAGATGAACTCGCAGCCATAGCGCACGGTGACCGACGACAGTTTCTCGGCCTCCCCCTTCAACAAGGGCTCCAGCGTGTATTGCGAAATCAGTTGATAGGGCTCCAGCGGCATGGAGCCGTCCTCGCTGGCGGCAACTTCGGCCCGGGCCTGGTCAACCGACGGATAGGGAAGATGCAGCAGCGGCGGCCGATCCATGGCGAGAATCACAAAGACATCCATGGGAACATCGCCGCGCAGACCCGCGGCGCGGATTTTGTCGGCCAGCCCCATGCGGCGGAAAATTTCCATGGACCGGGCGTTGCAGCGCTCCATCTTGGGCAGGAACTGCGGCGCTTCCTTCTGCTCGATAATGGTGCAGCGCACGCCGCGCCGCCCAAGATCGTTGGCCAGCGTCAACCCGACCGGCCCAGCGCCCACGATAAGAACCTGAGTATCCAGTTTTCCCTCCCGCACAAAATCGGCGCCGTTTCCCGGCGCGTCGTTCAAGGCCCGAGAATTCCGTCATGTCGCCCCCCTGTCAAGCCAACCGGTTGACCTGCGGAACGCTATCGCGAATAAATGCGGGTAAATTTAACGAGGGCGGGAAATGAGCAACAAGATCGACGAAAAGACGCAGGCCGAGCGGCAGGAATTTTACGATCGGCTGGCGCCGGGCAATATTGCGCCGCTGTGGGAGGTACTGAAGGGACTGATGCCGCGCGAGCCGCAATCCAAGGCCGCGCCGTTCCGCTGGCGCTACCAGGATGTCCGCCCGCTACTGATGGAATCGGGTGAGTTGCTGACGGCCGAGGAAGCCGAGCGCCGGGTGCTGGTGCTGGAAAACCCGTCCTGGCCCGGCCAGTCACGCATCACCGCCTCGCTCTACGCCGGTATCCAGCTCATCCTGCCGGGCGAAACCGCGCCGGCCCATCGCCACACGCCCTCGGCGTTGCGCTTCGTGCTGGAAGGCGAACAGGGCTTCACCGCGGTGGGCGGCGAACGCACCGTGATGAAGGCCGGCGACTTCATCATCACCCCGGCCTGGGCCTGGCACGATCATGGCAACGAGGGCGACCAGCCGGTGACCTGGATGGATGTGCTGGACCTGCCGATGTTCGGCTATTTCGAAACCACCTTCTTCCAGGGCCATAACGACCTGCGCCACATGATGTCGCGCCCCGAGGGCGATTCGCTTGCCCGCTTCGGCGAGGGGCTGCTGCCGATGGATCCGGTGGAGCGTTACGGCCAGACCTCGCCGATCTTCAACTATCCCTATGAACGCACCCGCGAGGCATTGCTGGCGGCGTCGAAGGGCGCCGACCCGGACCCGCACCTGGCGACCACCCTGCGTTACGCCAACCCCACCGACGGCGGCTGGCCCATGCCGACGATCGCCACCTGGATGACCTATCTTCCGGCCGGCGCGGCGACCGCCCCGATCCGGTCCACCGACGGCGTCATTGTCTCGGTGGCGGAAGGAACCGGCAGCATGAAAATCGGAGAAGAAGAATTCGACTTCCGGGAAAAGGATACGCTGACCGCCCCCGGCTGGACCTGGCGCAGCTTCCGCGCCACGACCGATTGTTTCCTGTTCCACGCGTCCGACCGCGTGGTGCATGAAAAGCTGGGAATGTATCGCGAGGAGCGGGCGGGAGGTTAGGCTAGCGTATCAGCGATCCGCCCTTCACCAGATCCATCCGGGTCCGGTTGCGCAAAACCGTTCGCAGGTTTCGGCTGGCCAACCGGGCATGTTCGCGCATCAGGGCTTCGGCGCGGGCGCCTTCGCGGGCCTCTATGGCATCAACGACGCAGCGATGCTGATCCTGGGCGACGGCCAGGATGGTACGCGCCTCGCCGGCCGCCGACTGGGCCATGACGAATCCGTTGTGTGAAGCAAAGGGCAGCGCCGAGACCCGCTCGATCTGGCGGACCACCACCGGGCTGTCCGACAGCGCCCACAGCATCTCGTGAAAGCGGCCATTCAGCGCCACGTAGCCGGAAAAGAATTCCTCGTTGTCGCCGGCCTCGGCGATCAGCGCGTCGGTCGCCGCCAGCACATCGCGGATCGGGGCCAGGTCGCCGGCCGAAAGGCTACGCTCGGCGGCCAGCCGGGCAGCCATGCCTTCCAACAGACCACGAAGATCGATGGCGTCGAACACGTCGCGTTCGCTGAACCCCTTTACTGCGAAACCGCCGGAGGGGATTTCCTCGATAAAGCCTTCCTCGGCCAACCGCACCAGGGCGGTGCGGACCGGCGTGCGCGACACGCCCAGCCGTTCGACGATGGCGAGTTCCGAAATGCGGTCGCCAGGCCTGAGTTCCCCGCCGAGAATCAGTTCGCGCAATTCCAGCAGCGCCTTGACCGTCTGCGAGGCGGACCGCCCCGCCCTGTCCGTATTCTCCGCCATGATGCGTCCTGATTTCCTCGACATTTCGATATTTCAATAATGTATACATAATGAATACATATTGCCAGACGGAACCGCTCATTCGGTGTTTTAGAGGGTATTTTCACCCCATTGCCAAAACTCTGCGTGGACAAACCCAAACCGCTGTATACAATGGCGCGAGATTTCATCCCCATTGCCGGAGGAGACCACGAGCCATGGCAAAGACCCCACCCTTTCGCGCCGACCATGTCGGCAGCTTCTTGCGCCCGAAGCGCCTGGCGGACGCACGCGAGAAGTTTTTCGCCGACAAACTGCCGGCCGCCGAACTGCGCGCCATCGAGGACGAATGCATCGCCGAGCTGGTTACCAAGCAGGAACAGGTAGGCCTGAAGGGCATCACCGACGGCGAGTTCCGCCGCACCTTCTTCCATGTGGACTTCCTTGAGCAATTGGACGGCGTCACCGTCACCTATGGCGATTTCGTCG
>JAOUMF010000467.1 GCA_029881615.1 Alphaproteobacteria bacterium
GCCGCGTCGACCCGCGCGCGGCCGAGGACACCCCCTGCCCGCCGAGTTATCACTTTTAAACAGCCTCCGTGGTCGCCATGGTTTCGCCGGAATTCTGGATCAATCTTTGTGAACGGACAGAAAGACCGTTAGCGACGTATTTTTCCGGAATGGCCATACTGTTCGAGTGCGGACGGAACCTGTCATTAATATTCCACAGCCGCTGGACATGGCGCCGATTTCGCCTAAATAAGGGCGCCAACACCAGCTCTGCTGCGGCGGAAGTGTAAGTAAGGATATTGCGATGTACGAAGCCACCACCGATGGCATCAAGGTAACGGTCCGTCCGATGTTTCTGGAAGAACAGTCGGAACCCGCCGACGACCATTATGTATGGGCCTATCAGGTTACCATCGAAAATCTGGGCGAACGAACGGTCCAGTTGGTAAACCGCTACTGGCATATCACCGACGCGAAAGGCATTGTTCACGAGGTGCGCGGCCCCGGCGTCGTCGGCGAACAGCCCGTATTGAAATCCGGCGAAAGCTTTGAATATACCAGTGGCACGCCGCTGACCACGCCGTCGGGCGTAATGATGGGTGCCTACGAGATGGAAGGCCCCGACGGCGCCATGTTCGACGTGACCGTTCCCGCCTTCTCGCTCGACAGCCCCCATGAGGCGGCAAGAATGAACTGAACCGCCGGCCAGTGCAGTCTCTTTCCGGGAAGACCGGAACGGAACGCCTCGGAAACAGCAAGCCTCCGGATTTGCCGCATCCATGTCTCCGAGGTTATTGAACTGGTCTCATCTGGTGGCTGACATTCACCCGCCGCCGCACTAACCTAGGGCCCGCAACAAACCGCCCCGAACAAGAAGAGTCTCGCATCATGCCGTCCGACAGCTCAGCCAAGGCCAAGACCGTCCAGTCATCTTCCCGCCCGGACAGGGCCGAGGCCGAATCCGCCGTGCGCACGCTGATCCGCTGGATCGGCGACGATCCGGATCGCGAGGGTCTGCTGGACACCCCGGCCCGCGTGATCCGCGCCTGGGAGGAATTCGGCGCCGGTTACACCCAGGACCCGAAGGAGATTCTCGCCCGCACCTTCGAGGAAATCGCCGGCTATGACGAGATGGTTGTGCTGCGTGACATCGGCTTCGAAAGCCACTGTGAACATCACATGTTGCCGGTTATCGGCCGCGCCCATGTCGCCTATCTGCCGCGCAGCCGGGTGGTGGGCATATCCAAGCTGGCCCGCATCGTCGAGGCCTTCGCCAAACGACTGCAGATCCAGGAAAAAATGACCGCCGAAATCGCCGACACCATCCAGGAAGTGCTGGATCCCTTTGGTGTCGCCGTGGTGGTCGACGCGACCCACCATTGCATGACCACGCGCGGCGTCCACCGCGAAGGCGTTAGCATGGTCACCAGCCGCATGCTCGGCGCCTTCCGCAACAGCGCCACGACCCGGCGCGAATTTCTGGCCATGATCAAGAGCAGCGGCGCCTGATTGGCGGCATGACGCGATGATGCCCCGACGTCACCCGGAAATAAGGGCCGGACACTAAACACTTCTTGCTTTATCATCCACCGCGTTAAGGTGGACACTGATTTTCCGCTAACAGACCTTGGGGCAACGTGAATCCGTTCGCTGACCTTCCCCTGTGGGCCGCCCTGGCGGCGTTCGTGGCGGCGGCCATGGTCATTACCATGGCCGGAATCCGGATGGCCGAAACCGCTGACCGGCTGGCCGACCGCACCGGCATCGGCGAGGCCTTGTTCGGCGGCGTGTTGCTGGGCGGCAGCACCTCGATTCCGGGCATCGTCGCCTCGACCACCGCGGCCGCGCAGGGTCACGCGGAACTGGCCTTCAGCAACGCCGTAGGCGGGATCGCGGCGCAAACATTCTTTCTCGCGATCGCCGACATCGCCTACCGCCGCGCCAATCTGGAGCATGCGGCGGCGTCGCTGACCAATCTCACGCAAGCCAGCCTGCTGATCACCCTGCTGATCCTGCCATTGATAGCGGTGTCTTTGCCGGCATACACCGTCTTCGAGATCCATCCCGCCACCATCGCCATCCTGATCGGCTACCTGTTTGGCCTGCGACTGGCCTTACGCTCGCGCACCAAGCCCATGTGGGGGCCGAAGAAGACGTCGGACACCCGGATCGACGTGCCTCGCGAGCCGAAAGGCGGGCGGCGCATCATGATGGCGCTACTCCTCCGCTTTGCCGTCCTGGCCGCGATCCTGATGCTGACCGGTTATGTCACGGCAGCCAGTGGCGTTGCCATCGCCGACAAGACCGGCATGTCGGAAAGCATTATCGGCGCCTATTTCACCGCGATTTCAACTTCCATCCCGGAACTGGTGACGACCATTGCCGCGGTACGGCGTGGCGCCCTGACGCTGGCCATGGGCGGGATCGTCGGCGGCAACATGTTCGACACCCTGTTCATCGCATCGTCCGACATCGCCTACCGTGACGGCTCGCTATATCATGCAGTTTCCGGCACGCCCTATTTCCTGACGGCGCTGAGCATCCTGATGACCGGCATATTGCTGCTCGGCATGCTTCGCCGCGAGCGCCACGGCATCGCCAACATAGGTTTCGAAAGCGCCCTGATCTTCGTGATCTACCTGGGCGGTACGGCCATACTGATCACGGCAGGGTGAAGGCAGGGCCCGACACCGTGCAGCATGTGCGGGATCCCATCCACCGGTTAATCAATCCGGACCACAAGCTACGCCTGCCGGCGCGCGCCGAATTCCGGCCGCATCCTCAGTTTCTCGAATTCCACCGGGAGAACGTATTCAAGGGTTGAGACTGTTTCCCGAAAATGCGGACGGTTTCAAGTTGAATTCCGGCGCGCTGCCCCCCTCTGAAACCCGCGGAAAACGCCTTTGCATGGGATTGATCCTCGTGTCGTGAGAAGCCGGGTGTGAACGGGGGGGCTGTCGGTCATTCGGCCGCAGTCGCCTTCCGGGCTGGACATTGGCGGCCAAATCGCCGAATCTCCCGCCCCAAAGGGCATAACAATCGGTAAGGGCCGT
>JAOUMF010000023.1 GCA_029881615.1 Alphaproteobacteria bacterium
CGCCTGCTCCACCACCGAACGGAACCAGCCGGGCCCCGCATAACCGGCCGCCGTGGGCGCGCTGATAAGCGTCACCGGCAAGCCAAGCTCGCCCGCCGCCACCAGCGCCGCCTCCGCCTGCGCCAGCCCATGGAAGACCACGGCGGGGGGGAGGGGGGAAGGTTTGGTTGTGGTGTCGGTATTTTTTGCCATCATCCGTTCAGCAGTTCTTAACCCGAAACCCCGATGCTGTCTGCAATAAGCGTGCGACAAGGAAAGGGTTCCAATGTCCGACAGCATTACCTTCAAATACATTCAAACAAAAGAAGACTATTGGCGAGCAGTTCGCGCCACCTGGCGAGCGGGTTTATCACGCTGGTTTGTTTGGGCAAGCGGGGCGCTGGCCGCTGCCGTGGTAGTGTTTGCCGTATATGGTTTGACTAGGTCGTGGTACGGAGTCGAGATTTTTATTGGCATAATTCCAGTGTTGATCATGCAGGCTGGTGCTTCGTGGTGGATTGTTTCGAATTATCGAAAAATTACTGAATTTTCTGCCCCTCTTGGCGACGCGGAAATAGAAGGGGCGGCTGGCGAGGAAGGGATAACGCTCGATTATATATCGGAACAGGTAAGGGTTCCGTGGAAGGGTATTGTTGCCGCGATGGAAACTCCGGACGATTTCCTGCTATACGAGAAATTCAGTCCGATAGGGGTAGTTCGATTTTACTACATTCCCAAACGGGCCTTTGTCGGTGCGGCGGGCTTGGCTGATTTTCGCGAGTTGAGTCGTCGTAATATTCCGAATTTCCGTACACAATAGTTTTAATGAAAAACGGATAATTCGATGGCCACTGAAATTTCCCTGACCTTCACGCTGACAAGAGAACATCTGGTCGGCGCATGGCGGCAGCATTTCTGGATGAAAGCTTTACGATCCAGATCTATGGTTTTCAGTATGACGCTGCTTGGCATTTGCTTTGTGAGCATCGTCTTGCTGGCATGGTGTTGCGTGCCCACAATGCCGGTCGGGATGTTTTCCATGATTCTTGCCGTGGCCCCTGGTCTGATGGCGTTTAACTATTTCGTCGTGGTGCCCCTGTCGGCCCCGCGCAGTGGTGTATGTGGCATGACGTTCGATGTTCGGATCGCCGAAGATACTGTCTCGTGGCGCGGCGACCAAGTCGACGCCAGCCTTGACTGGGCCCGGTTTCTCGATATTGCCGAGAGCCGTGATTATTTTCTGCTTTATTTTGGTCAGGCGGCGTTCTTCGCGGTGCCGAAAATTGCTTTTGCCGATCAATCGGGTATCGAGGCGTTCCGAAAGCTCATAGCCAGTCGGAAAGAGGAAGTCCCCCGGACCTGGTATGTGGAGAGCGATGCGCGGCTGGATGAATTCGCCGGGAAAGACGGGATAGCGATGAGATTTCGTTTCACCGAAGCCGAACAGGTAATGTTGTTGCGAGAAGTCATTTTTGGCGCGATAGCACGGTCGAAATCGACCCTTGTGCTTTATGGATTACTTTTTGTTTTTGCGGCGTATGGGATTTCAATGATACTCGCGACCCGCTTAGAGCCCATATACTTCGTTATGGCCGCTCCCGCCATGATGTTATTCCCCGGACTCGTGATTTATTATTTTTTTTGGGTGAAGCGGGAGGTCCGGAAAAGCCCCACCTACGGGCGAGACCAGTTCGTTTCGATAAACGAGAGCGAAATCGTCATCGACACCGGCATTGCGCGGACCTCGATAGCTTGGTCCGGAATAACCGCCATTACCGACAGGGGTGACCTCGTAATGTTGCGTCGGGGGGCAGACGATTTTCTGACCTTGGCCAAACGCGGTTTCGCATCGGCTGATGACGAGGCGCGGTTTCATGAAATGGCGAGGCGGTATGTTCCAGGCGCATAACGCCGGATTTGGGAGTTGTTGACCCATCGCCGCGATGTTATCTGACCGGGACATATGATTAGGAAAGATATCCGGTGTCCGACAGCATTACCTTCAAATTCACCCTGACGGAAGAGGACTTCGTCCAGGCGGCCCATGCGCATGCGCTTTCGCAGAAGAAATGGTGGATAACCTGGGCGATTTTCTTCGGGCTGTGGGCGGTGCCGCTGGCTGCAGTGGCGCTCGATACCGGGCCGGACGAGGATCTGCTGTACCGCATTTCGCCTTTCCTGGCCGGCGCGGCCAGCGTGGCCGTGCTGTTTGCCTTGTCCTGGTTCTGGCAACCCCGGCGCGCGGCGCGCGGATCGCCCTATCTGGGCGCGGCGATGGAAGGGACGGCATCGGGCGAGGGCCTGGTGATGGACAGCCCCCTGGGCAAGCAGGAAGCGGCATGGGGCAGATATACGGGCGTCCTGGAAACCGCGGATCATTTTTTGCTCTATCTGGCCAAGAACTCGTACGCGCCCCTGCCCAAGCGGGCCTTCGCCGATCGCGACGACCTGGCCCGGTTTCGCGACCTGATCCGGGCCAGGATATCAAACGCCGGACTATTGGGTTAAGCTGGCCCCCATGAGCAAGGCCTTCACCAAGGAAACCGACAACGAGCTCGACGACGAACTTCCCGACGAGCCCGATCCGCTGCCCGCGGGACAGAAGAACTATATCACGCCGGCCGGGTTCGCGCGGCTGCGCGACGAGTTGAACACGCTCTGGAATGTAGAGCGGCCGAAGGTTGTGGAGGTGGTGTCCTGGGCGGCGGGCAATGGCGACCGGTCGGAGAACGGCGATTATATCTATGGCAAGAAGCGGCTGCGCGAGATCGACCGGCGGGTGCGCTTCCTGCGCAAGCGGCTGGAAATCGCCGAGGTCGTGGACTCGAAGCTGCAAACGAAACGCGACCAGGTGTTCTTTGGCGCCACCGTCACCTATGCGGATTCCCAGGACCGCGAACGCACCGTGCGGATCGTCGGGGTCGACGAGGCGCGGTCCGAGGATGGCGAGATCAGCTGGATATCCCCCGTCGCCCGCGCCCTGATGCGCGCCGCCGAGGGCGACGTCGTGGATGTACGCACCCCGAACGGTATCGAACGGATCGAGGTGGTGGAGATTTCCTACCGGGACGATTAATTGTCCGGCGGCGGTCGGAGACCCAGCGCTTGTGGGCGTTTCAACCAAAAATTACATATCTCCTTGACGGTAATTTCGCCAGGCCGGGCTTGTCGCCGGCCGAATATCGGAATCATCCAATTGAGCCAGAGGGTTATCGTCGCCGGTCGCGGGCGGTATATTATTGATTCATTAACCCTCGCCATGCAATCATGAAGGGAAGAAATCCGGGCCTTGGAAGGGACACATGATGAACGGTCGTGAAAGCGAAGCAATTGCCTGCGCGTGCAGTCGCCAGTCCCGGTGGAATTCCCTGCTCCGAAAATCGCATTTCTTGTTCGCCATCGCCGTTCTGTGCGGCGGCCTCTTCGCGACCCCGGCGGCGGCCCAATGGGCCGCGGCAGATATTTTCCCCGATACCCCGGTGCCGGCCAAGGCTGGCCCCAACGGCCTCGATCGACTTGAGGGTGTCCTCGATACGTCACCGGTTGAACGCGGCCTCGGCCGATTGCGCCTGAAGCTGCCCGGCGGCGGCACGGTGGAAATGACCCGCGACGGTTTCGAGCGCCGCAAGGATGGCGACGTAACCTGGCGCGGGAATATCGTCGGTGAAGACGGCAGCCGCGCAATCCTGACGGTCAGGAACGGTTTCATGGCCGGCAGGATTCTGCGCGGCCTGGACGAATACGAGATCCGCCCGGGCCCGGGCCGCAGCCATGTGGTCGAGCAGGTGGACGGCAGTGTCGCGCCGGTGGAAGAGCTGGTGGTGCCGGACGTGGGGTACAGTTTCTACGATTCTGGCCCGGACTATTCGGCCAGTTTCTATACACCGCCCTATAGCAATAGCCCGGATAATATCCAGTTGTTGGCGGTTTATACGCCGCAGGCGCGGGTAGCGGCTGGCGGCACGCCGCAGATCGAGGTTCGGATCCAGTCGATGGTTGACCACGTCAATACGGCCTTCATCGACAGTGGTATGGTCGCGCGGATCGCACTTATCCATACCGAGGAAATCACCTACACAGACTCCGGCCACGTCGGCATCGACCTGAACAGCGTGAGCGGATGGATTCCCGATGCGACTCTCGGTTTTTCCGTTCCCATCAAACGCTCTTTTTTCGGTGCCGACCTGGTTTCGCTGATCGTTGACAATGGCGGTCAATGTGCCGGTGCAGCTTATGTCATGCATATTCCCGATAATGAATTCTCATCTTGGGCCTACAATGTTTCGGCCCTGAGTTGCGGCCTCGGCACGCTGGCGCACGAGATCGGCCATAATATGGGGTTCGAGCATAACCCCGAGGACAGTGCCCGGGGGCCCGATGTACCGCTAGATCCTTATTTTCCGAAATACCCGTCTTACCCCTGGTCCTTTGGCCATTACGTTGATGGCTCGTTCCGGACCATCATGTCCTATCCGACATACTGCCCGGCAGGTTGTCCCACGTTGATGCAATTTTCGAATCCGGACATCAGTTTTCTCGGCTCTCCCACCGGGATACTCGATCTGCGCGACAATGCACGGACGGGTGACCTGACGGCGCCGATCGTCACCAATTTCTTGGATGCGGTCATGGGGGCCGTGGTAAACCGGCGCGTCGCCGCCTCGGTCGAGGATGTCGAGGAAATGGCTGACGGGTCGGTCGTTTTCGACAGCACAACCCTGGAGCTTGGCGACGGGCTAGGCGGCGTGCAGGCGGTCGGATTGCGTTTTCAGAACATCAATATACCGGTCGGCATGCGGATCGATTCCGCCTATCTGGAGTTTGAGGCCGCCGATATTGGAAGCGATGCGACAAGCGTCCGGATCAGCGCCGAGGCTACCGACAACGCCGCGCCGTTTTCGGCGACTCCTTTCGATGTGACCGGCCGCCCGGCGACCACGGCGTCGGTGCAGTGGGACATCCCGGCCTGGACCACGGCCACCGAAAAACATTATTCGCCGGACATTTCGTCGATTATCCAGGAAGTGGTGGCCCGGCCGGGCTGGGTGGAAAACAACAGCATCGCCATTACGGTCGGCGGGACTGGCATTCGTACGGCGCTGTCCCACGATGGCGGTGCGATCTCTGCGCCGCTGTTGCATGTGGAATACACCTCGCCGGATCGGCCAGAGACGGTTGAACCGCCGGTGGCGGCGTACAGCTACGCCTGTGCTGGTCTGACCTGTACCTTTACCGACCAGTCGACGGACATCGACGGGACCATCGTGTACTGGTCGTGGTATTTTGGCGAAGGCACGATATCGTACGAGCAAAATCCAGCGTTCACCTTTCCCTTCGCGGGGACCTATTATGTTTCGCTGGAAGTGTGGGACAATCAGGATTGGCCGGCCTATATAGAAAAGCCGGTTGCCGTGACCGTCGGCAACAGCTCGCCGGTGGCAACGAACGACGCCTACACGACACTTGTGGATTCGCCGGTCAGCGGCAATGTCCTGACCGACGGAACGCCCGACAGCGATGTCAATGGCGATCCGCTGACGGTTACGGCAAACACGAACCCGTCCGGCGGGTCGGTGACAGTGGCCGCGAACGGCGCCTTCACCTATACGCCGAATGCCGGCTATACCGGCACCGACAGCTTCACCTACACGATCAGCGACGGCAACGGCGGCGTCGCCACGGCGACGGTGAGCGTTACGGTGGCCGGGCCGGCGGGGGCAGCGCCGGTCGCCACGGATAACGTCTATGTGACTGACGAGGACGTCGCGGTTGGCGGCAATGCCCTGACCGACGGAACGCCCGACAGCGATGCCGATGGCGACCCCCTTACTGTCACGGGGAATACCAGCCCACTGAATGGTGTGGTGACTGTGGCGACGAACGGGACCTTCACCTATACGCCCAATGCCGACTTCAACGGCGCCGACAGCTTCACCTACACGATCGGCGACGGCAACGGCGGCACCGCAACGGCGACGGTGACTGTCATTGTCAATTCGGTCAACGATACGCCGGCGGCGAGTTTCACCCATAGCTGCGCCGGCCTGAATTGTGCCTTCACCGACGGTTCGACGGATGTTGAGGGCGCTGTTGCCGCTTGGTCGTGGTCGTTCGGCGATGGCGCTGTCTCGGTGGTCCAGAGTCCGGCACACAGCTATGCTGCCGGCGGAACCTATACCGTCTCCCTGACGGTGACCGACGGCCAGGGCGCAACCGATACCGCGACGCAGGCGCTTACCGTGGCCAACACGGCGCCCGTGGCGACGGCGGACGCCTATACGACCGACGAGGATGCCGCGGTCAGCGGCAATGTCCTGACCGGTGGTACGCCGGATAGCGACGCCGATGGCGATGCTTTGGCGGTTACGGCGAACTCTAGCCCTCTCAATGGCACGGTGACGATAGCGGTGACCGGCGCCTTTACCTATACGCCGGCGGTCGACTTCTACGGTACGGATAGCTTTACCTATACCGTCAGCGACTCCAACGGCGGCAGCGCAACCGCGACCGTCACGATTACGGTCAATCCGGTCAACGACCCCCCGGTGGCGGCCTTCAGTTACAGCTGCGTGGATTTGACATGCACTTTCACTGATCTTTCAACCGACATCGACGATACCATCGAATTCTGGTTATGGGGGTATGGCGATGGCGTTAATGGAGCGGCGGCAACTCACACCTACGCAGATTACGGATGGTATAATGTTTACCTGACCGTGCGAGACGCCGCCGGCGCTACTGTTCAGACCATGCAGAAAATTACCCTCGTCGACCCCGCCAATATAGCTCCAGTGGCTAATAACGATGCCTATACAACCGGCGAGGATATCGCAGTCAGCGGCAACCTCCTTGCCGATGGCACGCCCGATAGCGATGCCAATGGCGATGCGCTGACCCTCACGAGATACACATCACCATCGTCCGGCACGCTTTCGATAGACTCGACCGGCGCCTTCACCTATACGCCCGGCGCCAATTACTTCGGTACAGACTCCTTCACCTACACGATCAGCGATGGTCGCCTCGCCGAAGATACTGCGACCGTCACCATCACCGTGACATCGGTCAACGATGCGCCGGTGGCGGCTTTCGCTTTTAGCTGTGACGTGCTGAACTGTGCCTTTACCGACGAATCCTCGGATCCTCTGGATATCGGGGGCAGCATTGCCGCCTGGGCGTGGTCCTTTGGGGACGGGGCAACCTCCACGGCCTGGAATCCCACGCACAGTTACGGGGGCGGAGGAACTTACACAGTCGCTCTTACGGTGACCGACCTGGAAGGCGCAACCTCTACAGTCTCCGAAACGGTCACCGTGGCGAATCTGGCCAACACCGCCCCGGTGGCTAGCGCTAACGCCTACACGACCGCCGAAGACACGGCACTCAACGGCAATGTCCTGACCGACGGCACGGCCGATAGCGATGCCGACGGCGATGCACTGACGGTTACGGCTAATACCAATCCGCTCAACGGCACGGTCACGGTGGCGGCGACTGGCGCTTTTACCTATACGCCGAACGTCAATTTTACCGGGACCGATAGCTTCACCTATACGATAAGCGACGGTAACGGCGGCAGTGCCTCGGCGACCGTCACCATTACGGTAGTTGCGGCCGCTGGCACGCCGGCCGTCAACCTGACTGCCGCATCGCTTGTCTATGGCGACGTGACGGTCGGTACGGTGCAAGCCGCCTCCCTGGCGATCCAGAACGCGGGTACGGCAGACCTTAATGTCAGCGGCATATCGGTGACAGGCAGCGCGGACTTCGCCCTTCCCGGCGGCGCGCCGACCTCCTACGTCATACAGCCCGGCCGTCAGGTCACGGTCCAGGTGAACTACACGCCGGGCGAAGTCGGTCCGGACACCGGGTCGCTGGTAATCACCAGTGACGATGCGGTGAACCCAAGCCTATCGGTGAGCCTGGACGGTAACGGTGTTGCCGCATCCGGCACGCCGGTTATCGGTGCAACCCCGTCGATCGCCTTTGGCGACCTCACGGTGGGGTCGTGGAAGCGGGAATACTTGGCAATCCAGAACCAGGGCACCGCGGATCTACAGGTCAACAGCCTGACGTTGACGGGCAGTGCGGATTTCACGTTCTTTAACGCGCCGGCAACGCCGTTCACCATCAAGCCGGGCCGACAGGCCTCGTTCAGGGTGCAATATACTGCAAGCGCCGGGCCGGCCAGCGGTTCGGTGAATATCGGGAGCGACGATCCCGTCTCCCCGTCGGTATCGGTGCCGCTGAGCGGTAACGGTATCGGGGGAACGCAGGGTATCAACCTGCCCATCACGTCCGTTGCCTATGGGGACGTTCTGGTCGGTTCATCGCAGCGAGCCTTCGTGTCGATCCAGAACCTTGGCACCGCGGACCTTCTGGTCAACAGCCTGACGCTGACGGGAAGTGGGGATTTCACCCTCGTCAACGCGCCGGCAGGGGCGTTCACCATCAAACCGGGCCGTCAGGCCACGATCAAGGTGGACTACGCCCCGACAGTCGCCGGTGCGGCCGCCGGATCGATCGCGATCAACAGTGACGATCCGGTGACTCCGGATATGTCGGTGAGCTTGAGCGGCAACGGCGTTGGCGGGACGCCAGCCTTGAACCTGACCACCGCATCGGTCGTCTATGGCGATGTCGAGGTTGGCAAGACCCAGACCGCCTCGCTGGCGATCCAGAACCAGGGCACGGCCAGTCTCAATGTCGCCGGCCTGGCGGCAACCGGCAGCAGTGATTTTGCTCTTCCCGCGGGCGCCCCGACTTCGTACCTGATAGAGCCCGGCCGGCAAGTCACGGTCCAGGTGAACTACACGCCAGGTGAAACCGGCGGGGATACGGGAGCCCTGGTGTTCACCAGTGACGATGCGGTGAATCCGAACCCGTCGGTCAGCCTGAATGGCAATGGCAGTACCTCGGCGGTCACACCGGACATCAACCTGCCGGCCACGTCGGTGGCCTACGGCGACGTGCTGGTCGGCAAGACGCAGTCTGCCTATCTGGCCATTCAGAACATGGGTACGGCCAACCTCACCGTCAGTAGCCTGACGCTGACGGGTAGCGCGGACTTTGCCCTGGCAGTGGGAACCCCGACATCGTTTGTCGTCGAGCCCGGTCGGCAGGCCACGGTCAAGGTGAATTACAGCCCGAGCGTTACGGGCGCGGCCACCGGATCGCTGGCGATCGCCAGTGACGACCCGGTCACCCCGAATTTGTCGGTAAGCCTGAGCGGCAACGGATTAGCCGGTGTGGCGGATATCAACCTGCCGGTGGTTTCCCATGATTACGGGGATGTGGTCGTTGGCACCAGCCGCAGCGCCTATATCGCCATCCAGAACCTGGGTACCGGGGACCTTCAGGTCACCGGGCTGGCGCTGACGGGAAGCGGAGATTTCACCCTTGCGGCAGGAACCCCGACCTCGTTTGTGGTCGCGGCCGGCCGTCAGGTCGTTGTCCAGCTATATTACACGCCCAGCGCCCAAGGATCCGTCACCGGGATTTTGACAATCGACAGCAGTGATACGGATGAACCATCGATCACGGTGAGCCTGGTTGGTAACGGGACTCCGGCGATTTGATGCCTCGTCCGAAAGGGCAATAATGGATCGGGAACGCTATTAAGGTGACTCTGCGTAAAATGCGCTAGGATCGTCTGGTCGATTCGTTGTTTGTTCAAGGGGCCAGCCGCATGCGTCTTTCCGTTCTCGATCAATCCATCGCCGCCGCCGGGCGGCCGCATGGGGATGCGATCCGCGATACCATCGCGCTGGCGCAATATTGCGAGGGGCTGGGGTATCATCGCTTCTGGGTGTCTGAGCATCATAACCATCCCACCATTGTCGGCACGGCGCCTGAAATCCTGATCTCGGCCATTGCCGCGACCACTCAACGCATCCGGGTCGGCAGCGCCGGCGTGATGCTGCCGCATTATTCGCCCTACAAGGTGGCCGAGCAGTTCCGCGTGCTCGATGCCATCGCACCCGGGCGGATCGACCTTGGGGTTGGGCGCGCGCCGGGTTCCGACGGCAAGACGGCCTTTGCGTTGCATCCGCTGGCCAATCAGCGGGCAGAGCAGTTCCCCGCCGACACCCGCGACCTGGATTCCTGGGTCCATGGCGAACCGCTGGTCGAGGGTCATCCCTTCGCCGCGCAGGCGGCATTTCCGCAAGGGCCGACCGCGCCGCAGGTATGGATGCTGGGCAGTTCGCTTTATGGCGCGCAGCTGGCCGCTGTGCTGGGCCTGCCTTATTGCTTCGCCTGGTTCATCACCGACGGGTTCGGCTGTGCGCAGGCGCTGGAACAGTATCGCAAAAGCTACCGCCCCAGCGAACGCTGGCCCGAACCGCATGCCGCGATCTGCCTGTGGGCGCTGGCCGGCGATACGGACGAGGAAGCGCAACAACATTTCACCTCGCGCGCCCGCTGGAAGCTCTACCGCGATCGCGGCATCTACGGCCCGCTGGAAACGCCCGAGGATGCCGCGGCCCACGACTACAGCGATACGGAGACCGAAATCATCGCGGACCTGCGCCGCGATTCCTTTGTCGGCGCGGCCAGTGAGGTCGCCGGGCGGATCAAGGCAACTGCCGGGGAAGTCGGCGCCGACGAGGTCGCGGTGGTCACCTGGGCCCATGACGAGGCGGTCAGGCGACGGAGTTACGAACTGCTGGCGGTGGAATTCGGGTTGGTTCGCTCATAAGAAAAACGGGACCCGAGGGCCCCGTTTTCCGCTTTTTATGCCTCCGCCCAGCTTGAGCCGGATCAGATGAGCTTGCCCATCGCCACCGCAGTATCGGACATGCGGTTCGAGAAGCCCCACTCATTATCGTACCATGACAGCACACGAACCAGCTTGCCGTCAATAACCTGTGTCTGGGTCAGATCGAAAGTCGAGCTGGCCGGATTGTGGTTGAAGTCGATGGAAACCAGCGGCTTGTCGTTGGTGCCAAGAACGCCTTTCAACTTGCCCGCGGCGGCCTTGGAAATCGCTTCGTTGATCTCTTCGATGGAGGTTTCCCGTCCGGCGTCGAACTTCAGGTCGATCAGCGATACGTTGGGGGTCGGCACGCGGATCGCGGTGCCGTCCAGCTTGCCGGCCAGTTCCGGCATCACCAGGCCAACGGCCTTGGCCGCGCCGGTCGATGTCGGGATCATCGATACCGCCGCCGCGCGGGCACGCCGCAGATCGCTATGCAGCGTATCGACGGTCGCCTGGTCGCCGGTATAGGCGTGGATCGTGGTCATGTAACCGCGCTCGATGCCCACCAGGTTATGCAGCACATAGGCCACGGGGGCCAGGCAGTTGGTGGTGCAGGATGCGTTGGAGACGACGATGTGATCCTTGGTCAACTGGTCGTGGTTGACGCCGTATACGACGGTCAGGTCGGCGCCGCTGGACGGGGCCGAAACCAGCACCCGCTTGGCGCCGGCGTCCAGATGCATCGCCGCCTTGTCGCGCGCCGAAAAGATGCCGGTGCATTC
>JAOUMF010000468.1 GCA_029881615.1 Alphaproteobacteria bacterium
CAACAACAAGGGCGCGATTCTTGGCGCCTTTCTGATGTGGACGGTCTGGTCGGCCACCGAGCTTCTGACCAGCCGCCTGCCCGATGACTGGGCGATTCGCACGGCCTATATCCGGATATTCCTGATTGGCCTGGTGCTGCAGATCGTGTTGCAGAAATTCCCCCGTGGAATTCTGCCCGAACAGCGCCTGACATCGCCCGCCAAAGAACCGGGAACCACGGGAAAAACTGTCGACTGAGCCTATACTGAAAGCGGCTATGTTGACTTTCCGCCGTCACCGGTCAAGATGCATTATTAGTAGTCCGCAAAGTCGGGCAAGTTTTTGTCAACAGGGAGTAAATCCAATGCGTTTTATTAGCAAAACGGCACTTGCCGTGGCTGCCATCGCGCTTGTCGCGCCGGCTGCCCAGGCCGGTGAGGTCAAGGTTGGTTCGGTTGGCGGCGTGACCGGCCCCATCGCTGAACTGGTTGCCGCCATCGTCGACGGTCGGAATCTCGCTGCCAAGCATGTCAATGATCAGGGTGGCCTGTTCAAGGGCGACACCTACAAGCTGGTTCTCGGCGATTCGGCCTGCGATCCCAAGGCGGGCGTCGACGCCGGCAGCAAGATCGTCAATGTCGAGCAGGTTGTCGCCGTGATTGGCGCCAGCTGTTCCGGCGCGACCAACGGAATGGTCCAGTCGGTTACCATCCCGGCCGGCGTCGTGAGCCTGTCCGATTCCGCGACCGCGCCGTCCATCACCGACCTCAAGGACAACGACCTGGTGTTCCGCGTGGCGCCGTCCGATGCCTATCAGGGCCTGGCGCTGGCCAAGCTGGTCAAGGGTTCGGGCATCACCAAGGTCGCCATGACCTATGCCAACGACGATTACAATGCCGGCATCGCAGCCGTGTTCGCCCGCGAATTCAAGGCCATGGGCGGCACCATCACGGGCAATCAGGCGCATGAGCCCGATAAGCCCTCCTATCGTTCGGAACTGTCGACCCTGTCGAAAGGCGGGCCGCAGGCTCTGGCAATCTTCGCTTATTATGGCTCCAGCGGCATCGCGATTATCCGCAACAGCCTCGAGAACGGCCTGTTCGGCAAGTTCTACGCCGCCGACGGCATGTTCGACCAGTCCGTCATCGACCAGATCGGCGCTGACAATCTGCGCGGTAATATCTCGATCACTCAGTCGGCTTCGGATTACGACGATGTGTCCTACAAGACTTTCGCCGCAGCCTTTACGGCGACCGGCGGCAATCCCCAGGCGCCCTACGTGGCGCATGGCTATGACGCATCTTTCCTGATGGCGCTGGCGATCGAAAAGGCGGGTTCCGCCGATCGTGGCAAGATCAGCGCGGCGCTGCGGTCCGTTGCCAACGCGCCGGGCGAAGTGATTCGTCCGGGCGAATGGAAAAAGGCCAAGGCCCTGATCGCGGCCGGCAAGGACATCAATTACGAAGGCGCGTCGGGTAATGTCGATTTCGACGCCAATGGCGATGTCGGTGGCGTGTACAGCGTCAACACCGTCGGCAAGGACGGCAAGTGGGAAACCAATCGTTTGAATTGATACCCATACGCTAACGCCTTGATTTAAAGAACCGGCCCCCTCCGTGAAAACGGCGGGGGCCGGTTTTGTTTGCGGGATAGGCGGACCGGGGAGGAAATGTTCAACGTGCCACTGAACCCGTGGATGAGGGAGGGAAGGGTTTCTCTGGTTGTTCCCTGTCGATCCGATACCGGATAACGTACCATAATCCGCATCCTGAAAAGGGTTTTTGGCGCGAATGTTGCATCTGCCCGGAATATGCAAAAGGGTAAGTCACGCAGAATGTATTTCAGCCAGCCATATGGTCGCGATGCTTGCCTGAATACGGTGTTGCAAGTGAGTCGGGAGCCAGGGAATTGAAGAAAGTTGAAAGTCGCGCCGCCGGTCGTGGCGCGGCGAATCAATCGCGGGAAGGCTTGTTGCCCGGTGTCGCGACGGAATGGTTCTGGGAGACCGATTCCCAGCATCGTTTCACTTATGTATCCAGTCACACCACTGTCGCCACGGGCTTGGATCCGTCGGAAATCATTGGCCGGAAACGTGAAAACTTCGCGGCCGACCGGGACGATCCCAAATGGGACCGGCATCTGGCGGACCTGGAGGCGCACCGCCCTTTTTGGCGATTTGAATATAGTGTCCTGTTGCCCGAAAAACCGCCGGTGGAGATTTCCGTCAGCGGCGAGCCGCGCTTTGACGAAAACGGCCAGTTTCTGGGCTATCGCGGGGCGGCCAGCGACATTACCGAACGGCTGAAAATCGAACGGGAACTCCGCGAGGCCAGAGATCTTTTCCGCGCCGTGCTGGACCATGCGCCCTTTGGCATCGTCCTGAAGGACCGCGATGGGCGATATCTGGAAGTCAGCCGCGAATGGCAGCACCGGTTCGGCATGACGCGGGACCAGGTCATCGGCAAATTTCCATCCGATGTCATGTCCGCGGAAATCGCCGCACTTTACGAATCCCGCGATTCTCTGGCGATCAAGGAGGGCAATAAGGTTGTTCGCGAGGAAATGCTGGCCCGGCCGGATGGCGGCAACGAATATTTCCTGACGACACGTTTCCCGACCCGCGACAGCGGGGGAAATGTCTCAGGCCTGGGGCTGATTTCGACCGATATTACAGATCGAAAACTGGCGGAACTGGCTCTGGCAGAGGGTGAACAGCAACTCAGAACCATTACCGACAATCTTCCGGTTCTGATCGCCCGTCATGGCCGTGACTGGGACTACCGCTTCATTAATCGTGAAGGTGCCAGCTGGTACGGCAGCACCCCTTCCCAGGTTGTCGGCAAGACCATATCGGATATTTTGTCCGCGGAGGTTTGCGAGGCCATCCGCCCGATGGTCGAGGCTGTTCTGTCGGGTGAGACTGCCCGCTATTCCGGCTCCATCGATTATCCCGACGGGAAGACCCGAAATGTCTTGATCGATTACGTGCCCGACCGCTCGGCGGATGGTTCGGTTCAGGGCTGGTTCGCGGTGGCGCAGGATACGA
>JAOUMF010000469.1 GCA_029881615.1 Alphaproteobacteria bacterium
TCGCTGGCGGTCTGGGACCTGCCGCGCGGCACCGTGGGCTGGCTGGTCGGCGGGTTTGCCGCCTTCGGACTGGCGGTATGGAGTGCCGCATATCCCTTCCGCGAGACCGGCAACCGGCTGGCGCGGCTTTATTCGCGCTGGTTCCATTATGCGCTGATCGTTCCGGCGCTTTTGTTGACCGTCGGCGTCGGCGTGCGGGTGGCGGAATACGGCATCACCGAAAAACGCTATGCGCTGATCCTGCTGACCCTGTGGCTGGGCGGCATTGCGCTCTATGGCATCTTTGCCCGGCCGGCGCGGTTGGCGGTGGCGCCGGTCGCCTTCGGCCTGCTGCTGATCGCCGGCGCCATCGGCCCCTGGGGCGCAACGCCGGTTTCAATTCGCAGCCAGTTGAACCAGCTTGAAACCATGCTGGCGGAGGCCGGCTTCATGGTCGACGGCAAGATCCATCCCGGTCAAGGCCTGGCAGGCCCGCCGGAAGCCAAGCGAATCAGCAGCATCGTGCGCTATTTGCGGCGGGGCGACCGCCGCGACGATCTGGTGGCATGGATGAAAAGCGCCGGCGTCAAACCGACAGGCGACGAGAACAGCGCCGCGCTGCTCGCCCTGATGGGCCTCGACTATATCGATGAATGGGAGAACAATAACTACTTCTCCTACTCCGTCGGCGAGCCGACAACCGTCGATATCTCGGGTTTCAATGTCGCGCATAATCTGAATTTCGGTGACGACGGCGAAACCACGATCGGTGTCGAGGGCGGCCCCCGTTATCTGATTTCCAGGAACGGCGGCATCCTGTCCGTCACCGAAGTCGATCGCCCGGCCAACCGTGTCTCCTTCGACCTCGCCGCCCTGGCCGAAACACTGCGGCCGCTCGACCTGAACTACAACGATCCGGATTCCACGGCGGCCATGACCCTGAACGCCAGCCAGAACGGCCTGCGCGCCCGACTGTATGTGGAAAGCATGAATGGCAACCGAACCGGCTTCGGCAACAACCAAATAGATTACGGCAGCGGCCTGCTGCTGATCGGGCGGGTGGAGTAACCCGCCCCTACTCCGCCGCCTTGTCAACCTCGCGCACGACTGGTTCGCGCATGGTGACGAACTCCTCCGCCGCCGTGGGGTGAATGCCGATGGTGGCGTCGAACTGGGCCTTGGTGGCGCCCATTTTTATGGCGATGGCGAGGCCCTGGACGATCTCGCCGGCCTCGGGCCCTGCCATGTGGGCGCCGACCACGCGGTCGCTGGCCTTGTCGACAATCAGCTTCATGAAGCTGCGTTCCTCGCTGCCCGAAAGGGTATGCTTCATGGGCCGGAACTCGGAGATATAGACATCCAGTTCGCCGTAACGGTCATGGGCGGCGGCCTCGGTCAGGCCAACACTGGCCAGGGCCGGCTGGCTGAACACCGCGCTGGGAATATTGTCGTAGTCGAAGGGTGCGGCCGGGGTCTCGCCGAACAGATGGCGCGCCAGCCACATGCCCTCGCCCAGCGCCACGGGGGTCAGCTGCACCCGGTCGATCACATCGCCGATGGCGTGGATCGAGGGCACGCTGGTGCGGAACGCGTCATCCACCTTGATCGCCCCGTTATCCGCCAGTTCCACGCCGGCCTGTTCCAGCCCCAGATTTTCCGTCTTGGCGACACGGCCGGTGGCGTAGAGTACCAGGTCGGCGGCAATCTCACGGCCGTTGCTCAATTCCGCGAAATATTCATCGCCGCGTTTCTCGATACATTCGACGGTGCTGTTGAAACGCACATCGATGCCCTTCTTGCGCATCTCGGTGGCCAGGAACTGGCGTAGATCGTCGTCGAAGCCACGCAGGAAATGCGGGCCGCGATAAAGCTGCGTCACTTCGGCGCCCAGCCCCTTCATGATGCCGGCGAATTCCACCGCGATATAACCGCCGCCGACCACGACGACCCGCTTGGGGAATTTCTCCAGATAGAACATGTCGTCGGAAATCACGGCATGTTCGCGCCCCCTGATATCGGGCAGGAAGGGCTTGCCGCCGGTGGCGACCAGTATATGTTTCGCGGTGATGCGCCGCCCCGCGACCTCGACTGCATGGCCGTCAACCACCGTGGCGCGGCCGTCGATAATTTCCACCCCGGCATTCTTCAGGATGCGCTCGTAGATACCGTTCAGGCGCTCGATCTCGGCGGTCTTGTTGGCGACCAGCGTCGGCCAGTCGAAGGACCGCTCGCCCACGCTCCAGCCGAATCCCGCCGCATCCTCGAATTCCTCGGCGAAGTGAGATGCGTAAACGAACAGCTTCTTGGGTACGCAACCGATATTGACGCAAGTGCCGCCATAGAAGCGATCCTCGGCCACGGCAACCCTGGCGCCAAGCTGGGCCGCAATGCGCGATGCCCGCACCCCGCCGGACCCGGCGCCGATAACGAATAGATCATAGTCGTAGCTGCTCATGCGAACCCCGGTCCTTCGATATTTGCAGCCTTATAGATAAGGCCCGCGCCGCGGCGAGGCAAACCCGCACCCCTCACATATTCGTCAACCGGCCGCACCCAGCGCCCGGGCCAGCCTGCCCCAGCGCCAGCCAATCAATCCGCCAACCAGGCCCAGCTGCAGCAGCACCGGCAGGATCGCGACGACCGGATGCCCGACCGGTGACGGTATCAGCGCCGGGGCCACGGCTTCCAGGCCCAGCGAGAACACAATCACCGGCAGAATACCATACAGCACCGCGAAATAGACCAGCGCCGACAGCAGCGGGCGCTTGGCCCGCCCGTCCATGGTCAGAAAATGAATGATCCCTATATCGCGCACCAGGAACAGAAAGATCGCCGCCGAAAACGCCCCGGCCGACCCCTTGCCGGAATTAAGGAACGCGTCCGCCGCCTTGCCAAGGCTGTCTTGCGACAGTGCCGAGACCGACAGAATAAGCAGGCCCGTGACCAATGCCATCGTCAGACCGGGCGCCCAGGATGGCATGACCCGCAGCAATTCCCGCGGGGAACCGGTCCCCAACGCATCGCGCCA
>JAOUMF010000470.1 GCA_029881615.1 Alphaproteobacteria bacterium
GACCTGCCGCGGACCTCAAGCGGCGCGATCGACATGACGTTGGTGCAGCCGGGGTTTGTCTACAAGGCCAAGGATGGCGTTCTGTTCATGGTCGATCCGGAAAGGAAGACATTCGCCGAGGCGCGTAAACTGCTTAAGCCGAACGCCGCCGGGGCGTTGTACGAACCGGCGCCGGCGTCGCTGACGATCGCGCTGGAGGATTCCGGGGGCCGGCCGCGTTATGGCGATGAGATTCTGGCCGATGCGCAACAGTTGATGAAACGATCCGGCAAGGGGCCGGCGGAGATTTCCGATATGCGCGTCGTGGCGCTGGGGCTGAGCAATGCGGCGCGGGTTACCCGCAGGCTGTATGACGAGTACGAGGAACTGGAAAAGAACGCGCCTGGGTCGCCGCGGGCCCGCGAAGCGCGGGATGAATATCTCGCCGCGCAAGGCAAGTCGCGGGAGATGGAGAAACGCTTCCGCGAAATGCTGGCCGCGGAAACCGTCGGCACCCGCGACATGATGTACCGCGCGAACGGCCGCGGCCCAGGCGTGACCCACAAAATTCCGACGACCGCGGACGGCAATGTGAACGTCTGGCAACTGGACAAACGGGTGGTATACGGGGTCGAGGACGGCGTGACGTTCCAGCTCGACGAAGACGGCGAGACCTTCCGGGAGGTGTATCGGGACAGCGAAAGCGGCGCCTGGATTCCACGCAGCGACCCGGCGGAGGGCTTCGGGCATCCGGGATTGTTCGACAAGCGCGATGAGGCGGAGATCGCGAACGACGCGAGGGCGGTCCGGCACGAGACCGGCGCGCGGTTCCTTATGGAGGTAGAGAAAATCCATACATTGTCGGTCGAAATGAAAACAGTCCGGCAGCGCCTTGCGAAGCTCCAGAGCGGTGAACCGCCTTACGAGGAGTGGCGGATCGATATATTGAATGACCGCCTCGGGGAGGGCATGTCGCGGCTCCGCAAAATGTACGGCGATCTTGCCGGGAAGGCCAGACCCGAAGTGGCGAGTATCGAGGAGATGGCCGGGCGCATGGATAATCCGGGGCGGGCTGGCCATGCGGGGTCGAAATTCATTCAAGGCGGCGTCAATGTCGGTGGCAAGGCGATGAAGGGTCTGGCGACGAGTAACGGTTCCAACCTGTACGAAAAGTTGCGGATTCTGGAGAAGCTGGAGCGGGACGGGGATTTCAGAAACATAGGCGGGAACCGGAGCGAATATATGATGGATATGCCTTTGTACCAATGGTTCCTCAAGGCCGCGCCGGAGGAACGCGTTCGCATGAAACAGGAAATTGTCGATGACATCAATGCAGTCCAGACGGGTTTCCTTTACACCACGGGTGAAGACCTGCAGCAGTTTGGCGAGAAGGGTTTGAACCTGAACCCAAGATTCGAGGAAGAGTTCTTCGCGAGCAAACTTCCGGAGGGGCTAGGCAAGACGGCGGCCTACCTCGCCGCCACGGCCACCGGCGCCTTTGTGGCGCGTCGCGGCGGAAAGGGCGGCGCGGGTAGCGGCCGCACGGCGGCGGGCACGCTGGTCGCCTCGCAGGAACTGGCGGGCCAGATGTTCGATGATGCGCTGGAAAATGGCGCAACCCTGGAA
Source organism: Alphaproteobacteria bacterium (assembly GCA_029881615.1). Taxonomy (GTDB): domain Bacteria; phylum Pseudomonadota; class Alphaproteobacteria; order UBA8366; family JADFVY01; genus JADFVY01. The sequence goes on from JAOUMF010000470.1 coordinate 1,606, forward strand.
CAGGCCTTCCGCGCGCGCGACCTGGGCCAGATGCTGGGTATGATCGAGGCAATTCCGATAATGCCGATTTTGAACAAACTGACGCCCGAAATCAGGAGCGCTACGTTGCGTACGTTTTCCGAACTGATTAAGAGCGGAGCGGAAACAGGTATTAAGGAGGCGGCAACGATATTTGGTGACAATCTGGTTGCCCAGGGGGTGGTTCAATACGATCCCGAGCGCAAATTATATGAAGGCGTTGTCGATGGTTTTAAGGTTTCGTTCACCTCGGATATTCTCAAGAACAGTCTGCTTAAAGCTATTGGGATCAATGCGGGTACCTGACTAAGCGTAAATCAACCTGTGTTATCGTAAGAGAGATCCTTACTGATCCGATGGTCGGTAGTATGGTAGTTTCAAACGTGCACAGCGCTCATTAAAGAACAGAAGCATCCACGAAAAGAGTTGCAGGTCTCCCTCCAAAATATCGTTGAGCCTGTGACAACCAAAATGGATCGGGTACCAAGTGTGTCTGCCCACGCGTTCCAGGCAAATTTCCAGACCCTTTACTTCTTTCATGCATGATACATATGGTTGAGTTGCTGGGATTTCTGCTGCTTCGGTGCCGCCTGCCTTGGCTGCGGTCGTGTTGTGCGGCATGTCCAGGCGGGCGCAGCGTTCGTTCCTGAACAAATCCATCCATTCGATCTGTCTGGTCTCGGCAAGCGCCGTTTGAACCGACGCGGCCACGGACATGCAGGCGGCATCACCATATGGATACCAAGACTGAAAACCCAGCTTCAGCAGGCACCGTTCCTTATCGCCCACTGTCTGTTCCAGGCAGGATTTGAAGGTATTCTTGCCGGCCGTATCGACCTTGGACATCTCTGCGTTGGCGGACGTCGCAACTGCAATTACCGTCATCAGCAGACCTACCCGCAGTATTGCGGTTACTGTGTTTCTGGATTTACTGTGCACAACCTCTCCTTGTTCCCTTCGGCGGTTCCGGATGGTACCATGAAGGCCGCACGAGACAACAGTGAACCGGAGCGTGCGTTGGGGAGGGAAGAGCCATGGATGCGAGATTTTACAAAGTCGCGGCGGTCTTCCTCGGCATGGGCGCGTTCGCGGCGATTCTTAAGGATGCCGCCCCTTACTGGCTGCACCTTGCCGTGCTCGTGGGCGGTGTCTGGCTGATGTTCCGCATATGGGATGCGGGTGGCCAGGACACGGATGACCCAGGGGACGACTAGGCGGCGGTTATATGTCACCCCCGGGTCGCCGAGGGTCCGTGAAGCGCGGGATGAATATCTCGCCGCGCAAGGCAAGTCGCGGGAGATGGAGAAACGCTTCCGCGAAATGCTGGCCGCGGAAACCGTCGGCACCCGCGACATGATGTACCGCGCGAACGGCCGCGGCC
>JAOUMF010000471.1 GCA_029881615.1 Alphaproteobacteria bacterium
AGCGAAAAAGAAACCAGCCCGGCCGCCACTGCGACCGCCGAACCGGAACTGGAGCCGCCGGGAACATAGGCGGGGTCAAAGGAATTACCCGGAATGCCATAAGGTGAACGCACCCCGACCAGGCCGGTGGCGAACTGATCCAGGTTTGTTTTACCCACCAGGATTGCCCCGGCGTCGAGCAGCCGGGCGATGGCCGGCGCGGTCTCTTCCGCGACATAGGCATAGGCAGGGCAACCGGCCGTGGTCGGCAGGCCGGCGACGTCCATATTATCCTTGATGGCAAAGGGAATGCCGTATAGCGGCAAGCCTTCGGGGCCCGTCGCCTCAAGCGCCCTCGCGCGGGCCATGAGATCGGCTTCGGGCAGCCGATATATCCAGACCTTGTCGTCGCCCCGCGCCGCAATCCGCTCGATCAGGTTCGCGACCAGCGCACCGGGCGTCAAATCGCCGCCGCAGTACAGACCGGCAAGGTTGCCGAGGTCCAGCGATACGGTCTTGTCGAATTGCGTTCCCATTTTTTCCCTCCCGCATGGGTTATTGACAAAAAAATTTATCATATGGTAAAATTTTTTCAACGCTAAAAATAAACATGCACGCGATCCAGACAGGGAGGTCGTCGAAGATATGAACAAACAAAGGATTCCCGGCGTGGCGACGGGCCGCCTGACGGCGGAGGAATACAGCGCCAACTTTTCCGATATACATCCGCCGCTCAGCGCGCATGAGGCGCTGGTCGAGGCGCAGCGCTGCTATTTCTGTCATGACGCGCCCTGCATGACGGCCTGCCCGACAAGCATCGACGTACCCTTGTTCATACGCCAGATCGCGACCCGGAATGCCAAGGGCGCGGCGCATACCATCTTCAAGCAGAACATCGTCGGCGGCATGTGCGCCCGGGTCTGCCCGACCGAAACCCTGTGCGAGGAAGCCTGCGTGCGCAACGAGGCCGAGGAAAAGCCGGTGCGGATCGGCCAGCTGCAGCGTTACGCCACCGATGTGTTGATGGAAAGCGGCGAGCAGAAATTCAGCCGCGCGGCGGCGACCGGCAAGAAAGTCGCGGTCGTCGGCGCCGGGCCGGCGGGCCTTGCCTGCGCGCACCGCCTGTCGATGCACGGCCATGACGTCACGATCTTCGAGGCGAAAGAGAAAGCCGGCGGGCTGAACGAATACGGTCTGGCCGCCTACAAGACGCCGGGCGACTTCGCCCAACGGGAAATCGACTATATCCTGGGCATCGGCGGCATCGAGGTACGTTCCGGCGTGGCGCTGGGCAAGAATTTGAGCCTCGACGACCTGACGAAAAACCATGACGCGGTCTTCCTGGGGCTCGGCATGGGCGGCGTCAACGCGCTGGGTATCGAGGGCGAGGACCTGAACGGCGTAGCCGATGCGATCGACTATATCGCCGATTTGCGCCAGACCGCAGACAAGGCAAAACTGCCTGTGGGCCGCCGTGTCGTCGTGATCGGCGGCGGCATGACGGCGGTGGATATCGCGGTCCAGACCAAGCGGCTGGGCGCGGAAGAGGTTTCCATGGTCTATCGCCGCGGCCGCGAACAGCTCAAGGCCAGCAGTTACGAGCAGGAACTGGCCCAGACCAGCGGCGTGCAGATACGCTTGTGGGCCGCGCCGGTGCGTATCGTCGGCGAGGGCGGCAAGGTCACCGGCGTTGAATTCGAATATCAGGGCGACGGCGGCGGCACGGGCGAAACCTTCACCCTGGCGGCCGATCAGGTCTTCAAGGCCATCGGCCAGAAATTCCTGCCGGCCGACATCGGTGATTCGGGCATTACGCTGAAGGGTGGCCGGATCGGTGTGGATGAAGAGCGCCGCACCAGTGTCGCGAAGATTTGGGCCGGCGGCGATTGCGTGGATGGCGGCGAGGATCTGACTGTCGCCTCGGTCGAGGACGGCAAGCTGGCCGCCGAATCGATCCACCGCACCCTGACCGCATAACCGTTCCCGGGACGAACTCTAAGAGGAGAAAGAGCCATGGCTGATTTGCGCAGCGAATTCCTGGGGATCAAGTCACCGAACCCCTTCTGGCTGGCCTCGGCGCCGCCCACCGACCGCGAGGTCAACGTCACCCGCGCCTTCAAGGCTGGCTGGGGTGGCGTGGTCTGGAAGACCCTCGGCGAAGACCCGCATGTGGTCAACGTCAACGGTCCGCGCTACGGCGCGATCCACGGTGCTGACCGCCAGTTGCTCGGCTTCAACAATATCGAATTGATCACCGACCGGCCGCTGGAAATCAATCTGCGCGAAATCAAGGCCATGAAGAAGGCCTGGCCGGATCGGGCCATCGTGGTCTCGCTGATGGTTCCCTGCGAGGAAAAATCCTGGAAGGCGATTCTGCCGCTGGTCGAGGGTACCGGCGCCGACGGGATCGAGCTGAATTTCGGCTGTCCGCACGGCATGTCGGAACGCGGCATGGGCGCGGCGGTCGGCCAGGTTCCCGAATATGTCGAGATGGTCGCGCGCTGGTGCAAGCAGCATACCCGCATGCCGGTGATCGTGAAGCTGACCCCGAACATTTCCGATATCCGCCAGCCCGCCCGCGCGGCGAAAGCCGGCGGGGCGGACGCGGTGTCCCTGATCAACACCATCAATTCCATCATGGGGGTCGATCTCGATACCATGGCGCCCAACCCGCCGACCGACGGCAAGGGCACCCATGGCGGCTATTGCGGTCCGGCGGTGAAGCCCATCGCGCTGAACATGGTGGCGGAAATCGCCCGCGATCCGGAAACCGCCGGCCTGCCCATCTCGGCCATCGGCGGCGTCACTACCTGGCGCGACGCGGTGGATTTCATGGCGCTGGGCGCATCGAACGTTCAAGTCTGCACCGCGGCCATGACCTATGGCTTCCGGATCGTCGAGGACATGATCGAGGGTTTGTCTGCCTTCATGGACGAAAAAGGTTACAGCCGGACCAGCGATTTCGTCGGCGCGGCGGTGCCCAACGTCACCGACTGGCAATATCTGAACCTGAATTACGTCGTG
>JAOUMF010000473.1 GCA_029881615.1 Alphaproteobacteria bacterium
TTCTGGCGGCGGTCACGCTGGCCGATTACCCCGGCCGTGTTTCGGTCGACTGGCAGGGCTGGCGGATCGATATGTCCACGGGCATTCTGATGCTGCTGGTGGCGCTGGTTGTTGTGGTCGCGGTGGTAATTTCCCGGTTCTGGGGTGCCATCCGCCGTGCGCCGGGCCGTTTTCTGGATGTGCGCCGGGCCAATCGGCGCGACCGGGGTTACAAGGCCTTGACCCAGGGCATGGTGGCGGTCGCCGCCGGCGATGTGGGCGAAGCACGGCGCTGGGCCCGCAAGGCCGATGCATTGCTGGACGATCCGCCGCTGACCATGTTGCTGTCGGCCCAGGCCGCGCAGCTTGGTGGCGAGGAAGCCGCCGCCCGCCGGTATTTCGAGGCGATGCTGGATCATCCCGATACGGCGTTTCTCGGTGTGCGTGGCTTGTTGATGCAATCGATCAAGGCCGGCGACAAGGTCGAGGCATTGCGGCTGGCCGAACGCGCTTACAAGCTGCGGCCCGAAACCGGCTGGGTTGTCGACCAGCTGTTCGAGCTGCAGGTGGAGTCCGGGTTGTGGAGCGAGGCCAACGACGTGATCGCCTCGGCCATTCGCCGCAAGACCCTGCCGGCCGCGCGGGCGCGCCGCCGCCGTGCCGCCGTACTGGTCGAGCATAGCCGGGTTGCCGAAGCCGACGGGGATGCGGAAACCGCCTTCGCCCGGGCCAGCGAGGCGCATAATCTGGATCCGACCCTGGTGCCCGCCACGCTGGCGTTGGCGAGGCTGTACAAGGCGCGCGACCGCGCCCCCAAGGCCGAGCGGCTGATCGAGGAGGCCTGGGCGCGCGCACCCAATCCTGAACTGGCCGCGATGTATGGCCAGGTAATCTCCGACACCGATCCGCTTGCCCGGGTCAAACGGTTTCAGCGGCTGTTCAGCTTCCGGCCCGATCATCCCGAAAGCCATATGGCGCTGGCCGAGACGGCGTTGGCGGCTCGCTTGTGGGGCGAGGCGCGCAAACATCTCAATGCGGTGGCCAGCAAGGCGACCACAGCCAGGGTATGCCGCTTGATGGCGGAACTGGAAGAAAGCGAGAGGGGCGATACGGAAGCCTCTCGCAAATGGCTGGAACGCGCAACCGCGGCGGCACCCGACGAAGCCTGGGTCTGCAGCGATTGCGGCGCGGTCGCCGGCGCCTGGACGGCGCTGTGCGGTAATTGCGGCTCGTTCGGATCGCTGGCCTGGCAGGCGCCGCCCCGTGCGATGCGGCTGGCGTCGCCTGGCGCGGCTTCCACGTCAAAGGCCGCGCGATTGCCGGCAAAACCGAAAACCGGCGCGCCAACGCCCGCCGATAAGGGGTCTGGATAGACCCTGTCACGGGGCCGGTGAACCCGGTCCGCCGAATGGCCGGTAAGAAGCGGGAGGGCTAATTGACGGTTTTCGAGACTACATCGAACAAGGATGTCCTTCGACACGCCAGATTTTTTTCCGATGCCCCGGAAGATGTGCTCGATCGGTTCGCCAGTGCCGGCGTTCCCGAGAAGGTGCCGGCCGGCCGGACCGTGCTGCAAAAGGACCAGCCGGGACGGTCTTTCTATATTATCGTAGAGGGGCGGGCCGAGGTTCATGACGGCGAATTGACCCTGGCAATTCTTAACCCGCGCGACAGTTTCGGCGAGTTGTCGACCCTGGAAGACGGTCTCTGTGGCGCATCGGTGACCGCCGAGACCGAAATGCGGGTTCTGCGGCTGGACCGCGATTCGATCTTGCGGATCATGTCGGACAGCGCCGACGCCAACGCGCATGTCATGAAGAGCGTCTGCCGGGTGCTGCGGGAACGGTCCGAACAATTTACCAGTGGCGCGCATCAGCGCCGGACGCTGGAGCGCGAACTGGAAATTGGACGGAAGATCCAGTCGGGGTTTTTACCATCCGTTCTGCCGGTCGAGGAAGGCTGGGAAATCGGCGCGTTTTTCCGCGCCGCCAGAGAGGTCGGCGGCGATTTCTATGACGCCTTCAAGGTTGAAAGCACCGGCAGGATCGCGCTGGTGATCGGCGATGTCTGCGACAAGGGCGTTGGCGCGGCCTTGTTCATGACCCTCTTTCGCAGCCTGCTGCGCGCGGCCGCGTCATCGGCGGAGTTCGACGCGGAGGCCAGGATATCGGCCGGTGCGCAGGAGGATCACACCGCGGCATTGTTGAGGAACAGCGTTCAGTTCGCCAACAATTACATCGCCAGAACCCATGGCGCGACAAGCATGTTCGCGACCGTGTTTTTTGCGCTGCTGGACCCGCGGACCGGTCATCTGTTTTATATCAATGGCGGCCATGAGGAACCGATCATCACGGCGAACGGCACGATAACGGCGACGTTACAAAATACCGGCCCGGCGCTCGGCCTTTTTCCCGGCTCCACCTTCGGTGTGGCCGAAGCCCGACTCGAGCCCGGTCATACATTGTTCGCTTATACCGACGGCGCCACCGATGCCGTCAATTCCGGGGGGGAAACCTACGGGACGGAGAGTCTCGCAAGGCATGTCGTGAACAGCAAGCGGCCGGCGGCCGGGCTGGTGGCCAGCGTGGCGGAGGCCATCGATCAACATGCGGCCGCCGCGGCGCAATTTGACGACATCACGATGCTGGCGGTCACCCGAGGGATCTCTATTCCCTGATTCGTAGCTGCACCTTGATCGACGCAAAACTATAGGGCATTCTATTAAAATACCAAAACTACAGTTGCCCGGCTAATTTTTCAGGGACCGGGCTTATTTTCAGGGAGGTCGAAAATAAATGAATATTACAATTTCCACGAAGGCAGGAAGCGTGCCGGTGACGGTGGTGCATATCGATGGCCACGTCGATGCCGGAAATGTGGCCGAGATCGAAGAAGCGGCGATGACCGCGATCGGGGCGGGCGCCGCAGACTTGCTTCTAGACATGGGAAAAATTTCCTTTATGTCCAGCGCCGGTTTTCGGTCAGTCCACAAGATTTATCAGGCGCTTCACCCCGAAGGC
>JAOUMF010000472.1 GCA_029881615.1 Alphaproteobacteria bacterium
GGGCAATTGTCCGAAACGACCCTGGACGTCTTCCGTGAAGAACCGCTGCCGGCAGGCCATCCCCTGTGGCGTCATCCCCGGGTGACGGTCACCCCGCATAACGCCAGCCTGACCGATCCGGTCGGTGCGGTGAGGCAGGTTATCGCAAATATCGAGCGCATCCGGCGTGGCGAGCCACCCCTTAATATCGTCGACCCCAAGGCAGGATACTGAATATGGCGGAAACCGCCTCTCCGCGCGCCGGCATCATCATTGTCGCCGCTCTTTGCACCGGCTATGTGGCCAGCCAGTTCTATCGCTCCGCCAATGCGGTGATTGCCTCGGAACTGATGGCCGAACTTTCCATCTCGCCCGAGTCGATGGGAGCGATTACCGGCGTTTTCTTCCTCACCTTCGCCCTGATGCAGGTGCCGACCGGGGTGCTGCTGGACCGGTTCGGCCCGCGCATCGTTATGCCGGCAATGCTGATGCTGGCGGTGGCGGGTTCGGTGATCTTCGCCATGAGCGAAAGCGAGGGTTCCCTGGCCTTCGCGCGCGGATTGATGGGGGTCGGCTGCGCCGCCGGCCTGATGGGGTCGATGGTGGTGTTCGCCCGCTGGTTCCCGCAGAACCGCTTCGGCACGCTGGCCGCATTGATCTTTTCGGTTGGCGGTATCGGCAATTTGCTGGCGACAACGCCCCTGGCCGCCACCAGCGAGGCCATTGGCTGGCGCGGTTCTTTCGTCGGCATGGCGGCGATCACCGTGGGCATGGCCGCCTTGCTATATGCCGTGATTCGCGATGCGCCGCCGGGCCATCCCGCGCTGGCGCGCAAGCGTGAAACCGCGGGCCAGGTCATCGCGGGCCTGGGCCAGGTGTTGCGGGAAAAACGCCTGTGGTACGTCAGTGCCATGCAGTTCGTCGGTTATCCGGTATTGATGACGATTGGCGCCTTGTGGGCTGGACCCTATTTGACGGATGTCCACGGGCTGGATGCGATTTCACGTGGCAACGTGCTGCTTGCGATCAATGTGGCGATCATCGCGGGGGTTATGGCGATGGGGCCGCTCGACAGGATTTTCGATACCCGGAAATGGATCGTCGCCGTGGCGGCCACCGCCACCGCCGCGATACTGGGGCTGCTGACAATATTGCCGGACCCGCCGCTCTGGCAGGCGGTTACGCTGTTGATTCTGTTTGGATTGGTGGGGCCGTATCAGATGGTTCTGCACGCTCATGCCAGGGCAATTTTCCCGGAACATCTGATCGGACGCGGCCTGACGGTTCAAAATACGGTGGCGATCGGGGCGGTGTTCCTGATGCAATGGCTTTCCGGTTTCATCGTCGAACGTTTCGCCGATGCCGCCGACCCCGCCTTTGCCTATCGCGTGGTGTTTGGATTTCTCGCCGCCATAACCCTGTTGGCGCTGCTGGTGTATTTGAGAATAGAGGACGCGAAACCCAGCATGGCCGAGGCCGGCTGACCTTCCCATACTGGATGCGGCGCGTTATTTGCCGGCGGGTTCCGTGGCCTTCTTCGCCACCGATTCATCCACTGGCCGAGAAATGGCTTCGCTTTTTGATTTGGCGGCCTTGGCCGCGGCGGCGAGTTTTTCCGCGTGCGCCTTCGATTCCCGGGCTTTTGCAGCCTGCTGTTCGCGATCGCGCTCTATGGATGCTTCGCTGATAATTTCCGCGAATTCGGCCAGATAGACCGACCCCTTGACCGTACGCTGAACCACGACCGAGCGCCTGTCGCGGGGATCGGTCTTGCGTCGGGCCAGTTCAAATTCCCCAAGGCGATCTATCGCGCGGGTAATTGCCGGCTTGGAAACATTCAGAATTTCTGCCAGGCCGCGTACCGTATGCGGCTGCTCGGTCATGTATACGGTCAACAGCACGGCCATTTGCCGCGCGGACAGGTCTGGTGCGTCGCGGCGAACGTTCGCAACCATGGCGCGCCGCCAGATATCCAGAGGGTCGAGATCCGTAACTGCCATTCAAGTCACCGATTATTGTTTCGGTCTTGCGCCGAAACTACGGCCCGATCTGTTGCGGTACAAGAAAAATAAGGGCGAATTGTCCCTATTACGGTTGCTGTTGTCATTTTCCGTATCGTTCCTTGATTGCCGAAAAGGCCGCGCGCATGGCCATGGCCTCGCCGCCTTCGGGCCGTCCGGGCCGCGGCGAGGGGTTCCAGGCCATGATGTCGAAATGCGCCCAGGACAGGCCTTCATCGACAAATTCCGAAAGGAACAATGCCGCCGTAATGGCGCCGGCATAGGGCGAGTCGCCACTGTTGTTGATATCGGCAACCTTGCTGTCGATCATACGGCGATAGGGTTTCCACAGCGGCAAACGCCAGACCGGGTCGTCCTCGACCACACTATGGCGATACAGATCGGCCGCCAGATTGTCGTCGGGTGTGAACATGGCGGCAATTCCGGTGCCCACGGCGGCCCGCGCCGCCCCGGTCAGCGTCGCGAAATCCAGCAGAAGGTCTGGCTTGTCCGTCATGGCCTCGGTCAGCGCATCGGCCAGCACCAATCGGCCCTCGGCGTCGGTGTTGCCGACCTCGACCGTCAGCCCCTTGCGCGTTTGCAGAATGTCGCGTGGCCGCATGGCATTGCCGGACACGCTGTTTTCCACCGCCGGGACCAGCACACGCAGGCGCACGGGCAATCCCGTCGCCATGATCATGCGCGCAAGCCCCAGCACCGTCGCCGCGCCGCCCATATCCTTTTTCATCAGGGCCATGCCCCGGCTGGGTTTCAAATCGAGCCCGCCGGTGTCGAAACAGACGCCCTTGCCGACCAATGTGACTCTGGGGTGGCCGGGATCTCCCCAGCGCATGTCGATCAGCCGTGGCGCGACCGCGGCCGCGCGGCCGACCGCATGAATCGCCGGGTAATTCCGTTCGAGCAACTCTTCGCCCACCGTTACCGCGAACTCGGCGTTGAATTCGCCGGCCAGGTCTTGCGCGGCCTGCGCCAGATCGGCCGGTCCCATATCGCCGGCCG
>JAOUMF010000474.1 GCA_029881615.1 Alphaproteobacteria bacterium
GTTGTCTTTAACATATTGAAATCAAATGATTTCCAGATAGTGGCTGGGGGAGCTGGATTCGAACCAACACTGACGGAGTCAGAGTCCGTAGTCCTACCGTTAGACGATCCCCCATCGGGCTATCTCGGTAACTGAGAGGCGCGCTTTTATCATATAGTTTTGCATGTTTGAACCCCTAAGATGCGGAAAAAGAATCTTCCTTACTGGACGGGGCTTGGGTTTGCGTTAGGATGACGCCATATGTAAACGGCGGAAGCAGCCCGCCATAACGGATTTCAGGGGGTCAGGTGGCCTTATCCACCGAGTCGGAACCGCGCCGCAATGGCGGCAAGCGGAAGCGTACGGGGTCGCGCCATACCGGGCGACAGTCGCAGGGATTCTGCGCCGCGCTGGATTTAGGCACGAATAATTGCCGTTTGCTGGTCGCACGGCCGGCGGCGGACGGGTTCCGTATCGTCGATGCATTTTCCCGAGTCGTTCGCCTGGGCGAGGGGCTGGAGGAGACTGGCCGCCTGTCCGAGGCGGCAATGACGCGCACGATCGACGCGCTGCGAGTCTGCGCGACGAAGATTCGGCGTCGCGGCGTGGCGCATGGGCGCTATGTGGCCACGGCGGCCTGCCGTAACGCCGAAAATTGCGACGAGTTCATGGCGCGGGTCGAGGAAGAAACCGGTCTGCATATCGAGACCATTTCCGCCGGCGAGGAGGCGCGACTCACCGTCGCCGGATGCTACCCGCTGCTCGACGGTACCGCGCCGCATTCGCTGGTCTTCGATATTGGCGGCGGTAGCACCGAGGTCATGTGGCTGGCCCGCAACGGCGATGCCCAGGAGATGGTCGACTGGATCTCCATGCCGTTCGGCGTTGTTTCGCTGACCGAACGATTTGGTCAGGGGCCGTTCGAGGCCGCCGGATGGGAGGCTATCGTCAAGGAACTGCTGGACCGCCTGGCGCCCTTCTGCGAGACCCATGGCATAGCGGGCCATGTAGGGAAAGCCGAGGTCCAGATGCTGGGTTCGTCCGGTACGGTGACGACGCTGGCCGGGTTGACGATGGAGCTGGAACGTTACGACCGTTCGCGGGTCGATGGTTCTTTCCTGGAATTTGGCGATGTGCATTCGCTGGCTGCCCGGCTGAGCGCAATGACCGCCGAGGATCGCGCCGCTCATCCCTGTATCGGCAACGAGCGGGCCGATATGATGGCCGCCGGCTGTTCGATCCTGGAGGCAATCTGCCGGCGCTGGCCGGTTGGGCGGCTGCGTGTCGCCGATCGCGGGGTGCGCGAGGGTATTCTGGTCGATCTCATGGGGCGCAAGGCAATAACTCAGGGAGCGCGTAATGGCGACCACCGGTAAAAAGGGGCCGTCGGGGCGCGGCGCGCCAAGGGCATCCCATGTCCGCGTCAAGACCGCCAAGGGGCGCAAGATCTCGTCCAAGCTATGGCTGGAGCGCCAGTTGAACGACCCTTATGTGGTCGAGGCGAAAAGGTTGGGATATCGCAGTCGCGCCGCCTTCAAGCTGGCCGAGATCGACGACAAGTACAAGTTCCTCAAGCCCGGCGGCCGCGTGGTCGATCTTGGCGCCGCGCCTGGCGGCTGGGTGCAGATTGCGTTGAAGCGCGTCGGTGGCAAGGGTCGTGTCGTTGGTATCGATCTTCAGGAAATAGAGCCGGTCGCCGGCGCCGAACTGCTGGTTGGCGATTTTCTGGATGAAGATGCGCCGGATCGTTTGCGGGCGTTGCTGGACGGGGCGGCCGATGTGGTTCTTAGCGACATGGCGGCTTCGTCCACCGGTCATGCGCCGACCGATCATCTGCGCATCATGGCGCTGGCCGAGGCCGCGCTGGACTTCGCGCTGGAGGTTCTGGCGCCCGGCGGCGCCTTCGTCGCCAAGGTTCTGCAGGGGGGCAGCGAGCGCAGTCTGCTGGAAACGATGCGTCGCAACTTCACCAAGGTCGCCCACGTAAAACCGCCATCCAGCCGCAAGGATTCGGCCGAGCTTTATGTGGTGGCAACGGGATTTCGCGGGCGAAAAGAAAACGAAGGAATACCGGAAGCTGAATAATAGCCAGGATGCGATCCCCGCCCTGGATGGGGCGGCAATGGCGGAAGCGTTTCGCCGGGTCGGCGACGAGGGCGCCACATCACTGCCTCTGTTACCCGACGGGGCACTTGGCCGCCTGCTGGAAGAAGCGCGCGGCCTGCGCTATCGCCAGGCTATGCCGGTGGTGGGGCAGGGCGATGTCGCCGTTTATCAGGATTTCGATCTGACCACGGAAATTTCGCCCGAAGGCGCCTTGATGGCGCTGGCGCGGGCGCTGGACCGGATGGTCGGCACCGCGCTGGCCGGTATGAATTCACCGCCCTTGCCCTTGGATTTCGGGTTCAATGATTATATCGTTCAGCGTTATCCGGCGGGCTGCGTGGGCATGTCGCCCCATCGCGATCATATCCGCTATACCGGGCTGGTGGCGATCGTCATGCTGGCCGGGGCGGGGCGTTTCCTGGTCTGCGACGACCGCGCCGGCGCCAACGAGCGCGAGATACCGATGAAACCCGGCGACCTGCTGCTGATGCGCGCCCCCGGCTTCCAGGGCCGCGGCGATCGCCCGTTCCATGCCGTGCGCGATATCACCGAGGATCGCTACATCTTCGGGCTAAGGCACGATGCCCGGCCCGAGCCGGGGATTGGCTGAGGGCCGATATCCGGGCGTTGTGTACTGAGTCAAAACACGAGCGGTCGAACGTTTGCGAGTCTGCTTCCCCACGAAAAGCGGTTCTTCCCGAACATGTCATTGAAATACGGCTCCCGAGCCTAAGCGGACATTTTGGAACTTCTATTTGATCTATCTGAGGTCTTCTAACGCCTTCTTAATTTCTAGGTTTTTTGACTTCGTAGAGGATTTTAATTTGATTTCCTTTTTCAAAAAGTGATTAAGTAACCAGCCCTTCAAGAATTTGCGGAATTGAGCAGGCGGAAAGTAAGAACTACTTGG
>JAOUMF010000475.1 GCA_029881615.1 Alphaproteobacteria bacterium
GAGGCCTTCGCGGCCACGAACCGGAAAGAGGGCGGCAGAGAGTGGCGGGTCCACTTCCATGTACCCATATTCCTGGACGATTTGGGCCAATTCTCGACCACCCAGGATTTCATTCGCGACATGCTGACCCGGCAGCGCACGGCGCCGTTCACCAGGCATCTGGAGGTCGAGACCTACACCTGGGATGTGCTGCCGCCGGACTATCGCAATGTCGACGTGGATACGGCGATCGTGCGCGAACTGAAATGGGTCCAGGATCAGTTGGATCAGTGAAAAGGATTAGTGACAGGTAATGGCCTCGCAACAGAATAAATATCTGGAACTGCTGCATGGCTGGCTGGCCCGCCAGTTGAATGCGACCGCGCTGGCCTGGCTCGACGAGCAACTGGCCAAAGCGGGAGAGAGCGACAAGGACCTGTACCTCGCGATCGGCCTGGCGCCGCGCAAGCTGGGCAAGGACGATTTGGTGCTAAGCGCCGAAGATCTGGCGGCCGCCGAGGCCGCGCGGCCCGGTTGGAACCCGGCCGGCTGGAGCGTCGATCAAGCGGCGCGCATCGCCCTGCTGCTGAGTGCCGCACGGGACGAAGCCGGCTTCCCTGCTAAATTGGAACAGCTTTGCAATACCGCCGATGTGCGTGAGTTGATCGCCTTCTATCAAGGGCTGCCGCTTTATCCGAACCAGAAGGCCTATGTGGCACGGGCCGGCGAAGGCGCGCGAACCAACATGAAGGCGGTGTTCGAGGCCGTCGCCCATAACAATCCCTATCCCGCCGAACAGTTTGACGAACATAGCTGGAATCAGTTGGTGCTGAAGGCGGTATTCGTCGGCGCCTCCCTGAACGAAATCCAGAATTTCGACCGCCGCCGCAACGAAGATCTGGCCCGCACGCTGGTCGATTACGCCCATGAGCGCTGGGCCGCCAGCCGCGTAATCACGCCCGAGCTATGGCGCGCGGTCGGGCCCTTTATCGACGAATCGATGCTGGGCGACATGAAACGCGTCGCTACAAGCGACCTTCCGGTCGAACGTCTGGCTGGTGTACTCGCCCTGCGGGAAAGCGGGGCGCCGGGGACCGAGGCGCTGATCAATTTATCGCCGGAAATCGTTTCCGAGGTTGAAGCAGGGCGCGTTTCTTGGGAAACTGTCGCTGGCGAACTGGAAAAACCATAATAAAAATAATGTTTTGGGAGTAAACAGAGATGAAAGTCATCGATCCGCACATCCATATGAGCGCCCGCACCACGGACGATTACGAGGCGATGGCGGCGGCCGGGGTCGTCGCGGTGATCGAGCCCGCCTTCTGGCTGGGCCAGCCACGCACCAATGTGGGCAGCTTTATCGATTACTACTCCTCCTTGATCGGATGGGAGCGGTTTCGCGCCGCGCAGTTCGGCATCGCCCATTATTGCACCATCGGCCTGAACAGCAAGGAAGCCAACAACGAGGCGCTGGCCGAGGAAGTGATGGAAATTCTGCCCCGCTTCCTGACCAAGGAAGGCGTGGTTGCCGTTGGCGAGATCGGCTATGACGAGCAGTCGCCGCTGGAAGACAAATATTTCCGCGCGCAGCTGGATCTGGCCCGCGAACTTGAAATGCTGGTCATGATCCACACACCCCACCGCGACAAGAAGAAGGGCACCACCCGTTCCATGGACGTCGCGCTGGAACATGGGCTGGAGCCGCATCGCGTGGTGATCGACCATAATAACGAGGAAACCGTTCGCGAGGTTCTGGACCGCGGTTTCTGGGCCGCCTTCACCATCTATCCCAAGACCAAGATGGGCAACGAGCGCATGGTCGAGGTGGTGCGGCAATACGGTTCGGAACGCATCATCGTCGATTCCAGCGCCGATTGGGGCGTGTCGGATCCGATGGCGGTGCCGAAGGTCGCCAACCTGATGGCCCAGCGCGGCATCGCCGAGCACGACATTCATATGAGCTGCTACCGGAACGCGCTCGACGCCTATGGCCAGAGCGGGCAGTTCAACGAATCCGACTGGCTTACCCCGGCGGCGATCGACCAGCGCACGCTGTTCGAGGGCAACTCGGTCCTGCGCGGCCAGGCCCCGCGAGTCGACGAAAAGGAAGCGGCCGAGGATTTGGCCGTCGGTTGATCGGTAAATGCCCGTCCGCGCCGATGACGGAAGAGATTTCGATATAAATGTCTCCGTCGCCATTGTGGGCGGCGGCGCCTGCGGGTTGACTGCCGCCCTTGCGGCGCGCGATGCCGGCCGGGACGTCATGCTGTTCGAGCGCGACTCCACACCGGGCGGCTCCACCGCCATGTCATCGGGCATGATCCCGGCCTGCGGCACCCGGCTGCAACGCGAAGCCGGCATCGATGACGACACTCCCGAACACATGGCCGCCGACATCCAGGCAAGGGCGCGCGGCACGGCCGACACCAACCTGCTGAACCTTGTGTGTCGGGAATCCGGCCCCGCCATCGACTGGCTGACGGAACGCCACGGACTTGATCTGGAACTGGTGAAGGGGCCGCCTCATCCCGGCCACAGCCGTCAACGCACCCATGCACCGCCCACCCATGACGGTAAGGATCTGGTGGCCGGGCTGACCGCGGCCGCGCAACGGGCCGGGGTGGACATCGTCTGCGGCGCCCGGGTGGTGGAGCTGATCACCGATAATAGCGACGTACGGTGCGTGGCCGGCCTTGTCGTGGAACGCCCCGACGGCAAAACCGAGCGCGTCGGCTGCGCCGCGCTGATCCTCGCCAGCAGCGGATTCGGCGGCAATCCAGACATGGTTCGCCGGCATATCCCCGCCATCGCCGATGGCGCCTATTTCGGGCATGAGGGCAACCGTGGCGACGCTATCCTGTGGGGCGAGAAGCTGGGTGCGGAGCTTCGCCATATGGGCGCCTGGCAGGGGCATGGCGCGATCGCGATTCCCCATGGCACGCTGGTTTCCTGGGCGCTGATGTCGGGCGGAGGTATCCTGGTCAATGGCGAGGGGCGGCGTTTCGCCGACG
>JAOUMF010000477.1 GCA_029881615.1 Alphaproteobacteria bacterium
AGGCGGGGTAAACGCGACGGTTCGCACCCTGGACGGCAAGACCGAAACCATCCGCGCCGCTTATATGGTCGGCTGCGATGGTGGCGCCAGCCCGGTGCGTAAACAGCTTGGCATCAAGCTGCGCGGCGAGGGCAATCTGATGCGGCTTAGCCAGGCGCTGTTCCGCTGCGATGACCTGTTCGACCGTATCCCCATCGGCGCGGGGCCGGGCAAGGGGCGCCATTATCATGTCGCCGACAACAAGGCGACGTTCCTGATCATGCAGGACAGCACGAGGCATTTTACCCTTCATTCGGTCGTCGAGAGCGATGAGGAAATGAAACAGCGGTTTGAAGCTGTCGTCGCCACCCCGCTGGATTACGAGATGCTGTCTTGCGCCGAATGGCGGCAGAACTTGCTGCTGGCCGACAATTACCGGCATGGGCGCATATTCCTGGCCGGCGATTCAGCGCATCTGGTGATCCCGACCGGCGGGCTGGGCATGAATACCGGCGTCGGCGACGCGGTCGATCTGTCGTGGAAACTGGCGGCGGTGCTGCAGGGCTGGGGCGGGCAAAACCTGCTGGAGTCCTACGAGGTGGAGCGCCGCCAGATCGGTGACCGCAATGTCGGCGCCTCGCGCTATGCCTCGGGCGGGCGGCGCAAATGGCGCTCGCAATACCGGCCGGAGATCGGCGATGACAGCCCGGCGGGCGAGGCGGCGCGGGACAATCTGGCCGCTGTTGCCGATCTGGAGCAGCGCAAGACCAACGAGATGATCGGGGCGGAGCTGGGCTATCGCTATGTGGGTTCGCCGGTGATCTGGGAAGAACCGGGCGGGCCGGAGCATCTGTTCCGGACGTATGAGCCGACCACATGGTCGGGCGCGCGCCTGCCCCATGTCTGGCTGGAAGACGGCCGCGCGGTGCAGGATATTGTGCCGGACGGATACGTGTTGCTTCGGCTCGGCGGCAACCGGACCGATGCGCGCGCGCTGGCCAATGGCTTCGCACAGACCGGCGCGCCCTTTGCCGTGCTCGATATTCCCGGCGATCGTGCCCGCAATGTCTATGGCCGGGATCTGATATTGCTGCGCCCCGACATGCATGTGGTCTGGCGCGGCAATGAAATGCATGACGACCCGGCGCATCTGGCGGCGCTTGCCGCCGGCCATCGCCTGATAACCGAATAAGGGATTGAGAGCATGACCGATATCGCCGCCGTAAGGGAAGAGCTTGTCACTGCCAACCGCATCCTCGCCAACGAAAACGTGCTGGATTCCTTTGGCCATGTCAGCATGCGCCATCCCGACAATCCCGGCCATTTCCTGTTGTCGCGCGCCCGCGCGCCAGAGGTGATAGAGCCCGGCGACATCATGGAATTCAAGCTGGAAGGCGACATTGTCGGGCCGGAACCCGGCAAGCCCTATTCCGAGCGTTTCATCCATGGCGCGATCTACGAGGCGCGGCCGGAGGTCATGTCGGTGGTGCATAATCACAGCCCCAGCGTTATCCCCTTCAGCGTCACCGACCAGCAATTGCGCCCGCTGATGCATATGTGCGCGCCGATCGGCGGCGATATTCCGAACTGGGATATCCGCACGAAATTCGGCGATTGCACCAATCTGTTGGTGACCAACATGGATATGGGCCGTGATCTGGCGACGTATCTGGGCGACCGCAATGTCTCGTTGATGCGCGGCCATGGCAGCGTGGTGGTCGGCCGTTCGCTGCGCGAGGCGGTGTTCACCTCGGTCTATATGGAACTGAACGCCGACATGCAGATCAAGGCGCTGTCGATGGGCAAGATCAATTTCCTGTCCGAAGGCGAGATCGGGGCGATTACCGCCGGCCGCAAGGGTTTCACCTTCGAACGCGGTTGGGAAAACTGGTGCAACCGCGTTGGGCGGCCTTACGTGCCGGGCGAATGGGACACCGGCGAAGGCTATTCACGCACCGACCGTTGAACGACGCCGGGTCCATAGATACAGCGCCAACAGCCCCGCGCCGCCGACGACCAGCTCCACATCCCTGAACGGCAGATTGAACCGGGATAGCAGCAGCAGCGCCCCGGCGGCGAAGGTGGCGACGCGTTCCGTGCCGGTCAGCGCGATGATCAGGTAGCCCGACATCCCGGCGGCCAGCGCCCAGATGCCGAACGCCACCGCGGTTACGGCAATCACGATGTCGGTCGGGCTGCCTTGTAGTATCAGCGACGTATCGGCAATGAACAGGAAGGGCATGACAAAGGCAATCCAGCCAACCCGCATTGAGGTCATGGCGGTCTTCATCGGGCCGGCTCCGGCGATGCTGGCCGCCGTGAAAGCGGCAATGGCCACCGGTGGCGAGATCATCGACATCAATCCGAAATAAAGCACGAACATATGCGCCGCCAAGGGGTGGATGCCCAGTTCGATCAGCGGCGGTCCGGCCAGCGTGGCCACCAGAAGATAGATGCCGGTGGTCGGCATGCCCATGCCCAGCAGGACGCAGATCACGGCGGTGGCTACCAGCATGATCCACAATTCTCCCTCGGCCAGCCCGACCAGCAGGTAAGTCAGCCCGAAACTCAGGCCGGTATTTTCCAGGATGCCGATGACGATACCGGCGGCCGCGCCCACCAGAATCACGTCGACCGCCGCGATCCCGCCATTGGCCAGCGTCCGCCATAATTTTGCCGGGGTGATGCGTTGTTCGCCGCGCCCGAACAGCCCGACCGCGCCCAGCAGTATGGCGGCGGCCCACAAGGCCGCTTCCGCCGGCCCCAGATTCCAGGCGAACAGTGCGAAGATCAGCATCGCGAAAGGCAGGGAATAGAACCATCCCCCGCGAAGCACCCGGGTGACGGGGGGAACCTGATCGCGCGGCAGCGCCGCCGCGCCCAATCGCGCCGCATCCATGTCGACGGTCAATAGCACGGCGAAATAATACAGCACCGCGGGAATCGCCGCGGCGGCGATTACCTCGGCATAGGTCAGTTCCAGGAACTCCGCCATCAGGAACGCGGCA
>JAOUMF010000476.1 GCA_029881615.1 Alphaproteobacteria bacterium
TTTCTGCAGCCAGCGCGGAACCATGTCATAGAGCAGGAAGATGCGGATGTGGCTGCGCTGCTGCATGGCATAGAGTCCTGCAGTCAGATAAATGCCACCGGCAACCCAGAGCGACATTTCGTTCACCCACAGGGTGGGTTTCACGAAAACGTAACGCATCACCACCTCGTAAAAGATGATCATGACGACGAAGGCCGGCGCCCACATGGCAACGCGGCTGAAAGCCCAGGTAATCAGGTCTACCGGTCCGGTGCGCTCATGTTCGACCATGGCTTCCTCTGGAAATGTCAGTGATTGGGAAAAAAACTGCGGGTCCCCGAAGGGACCCGCAGGGGTATTTGGTCTTTAGCTTACTGGATCAGACCCAGCTGCTTCAGGTAGGCGCGATGGCTCTTGACCAGCGCGTCGGCTTCCGGCGTTTTCGCCGCCCAGCCGTCCCAGGCCTTCTGCGCCGCGGAGCGGAAGAAGGCACGGTCGTCCTTGGACCAGTTGTAGATGTTGATACCTTTGGTCTGCAGCATCGCCACGGCCTCGGCGTTTTTCACCTCGAAGGTCAGCGCAGTTTGAAGCGCCAGCTTCTGCATGGCGGTATCCATGATCCGGCGATGATGTTCCGGCATGCCGTCCCACTTGGCCTTGTTGCAAGCCAGATGGTCGGACGGCATGGAATGGAAGCCCGGATAGTTGGTGTGCTTCACGATGTCATACAGGCCAAGACCGACGTTGTTGGCGATGCCCGAGGCGTCGGCGCCGTCGATGATGCCGGTTTCAAGCGCGGTGAAGATTTCGGTGAAGTCCATCACGATCGGCTTGGCGCCGAGATTCGCGAAGATTTCGGTTTCCAGGCCCGGAGGCGAACGGAATTTCCAATCCTTCAGGTCGGCGGGGCCGGCAATCTTCTTGGACGAAGCCAGGGATTCCTGACCATAGACCCACCAACCGACAAGCTTCATGCCATACTTGCCGTAAAGCTGGTCGGCGGCCTTGAAGCCATCGCCATGATACAGCCATGAAAGCTGCTGATACGGGGTGTCGTAACCGCCCATGATGTCGCCGACGAACTGGAATGCCGGGTTCTTACCGGTCTGGTAAGCGCCGCCGGTCATGTCGCAATCGAGAATGCCGGTTGCCGCCGCGTCGAACGTTTCCACCGACTTCACGACGGAAGACGCGTAGAACATTTCGATCTGGATTTCGCCGTTGGACATAATCTGGACGTCGTCCACGAACTGTCCGGCCAATTTGCCGGATACCGTTTCCGGCGCATAGTGAGTCTGGATGCGAAGTTTCGTCGTTTCGGCAAGTGCGGCGCCGGTCATCAGACCGGTAACCGTGAGTGCAGTTATCGTTGGTTTCAGGAATTTCATTGATGTCTCCTCCGTTGGAACCCGCACACACTGACGGCGTGCTCGGTGATATTCGAGGGCTTGTTTCCCTCGGATATCTCGACGTTAATCAACTGATAACCTCGCGACAAGATAAAATTCGCTCACAGTTGTCTGACATGGCGTGCCCATTATCACGACCGCGCCGATTTCTGCCGCCAGGTGTCAACGCTCTTGCGCTCAATCAACGCCCTGCGTAACAAAGGTGGATCTGTCGCTGGAGCGCTCTGATTTTCGAAGGGAAGAAACGTGCCTGTACAACGCAAAAAGAAGCCGGAGGAATTGCGAAGCCACCGATGGTATGGGGCCAGGGACCTGCGCTCCTTTGGCCATCGTTCACGCGCCAAGCAGATGGGTTATGGACGAGAGGACTGGGCCGGCAAGCCGGTGATCGCCATCGTCAATACCTGGAGCGATATCAACCCTTGCCACACCCACTTCAAGCAGCGGGTCGAAGAGGTCAAGCGCGGCGTCTGGCAGGCCGGCGGTTTCCCGGTGGAACTGCCCGCAATGTCCCTCTCCGAACCGTTCGTCAAGCCGACCACCATGCTCTATCGCAACATGCTGGCAATGGAGGCGGAGGAGTTGCTGCGCAGCCACCCCGTCGACGGCGCTGTGCTGATGGGCGGTTGCGACAAAACGACGCCGGCCCTTTTGATGGGCGCCTGCAGCGTGGATCTACCGGCCATTTTCGTGCCCGCGGGACCGATGCTGCGCGGCAACTGGCGCGGCGAGACTCTCGGCAGCGGCAGCGATACCTGGAAATACTGGGCGGAACTGCGGGCCGGAAACATCGACGAGGCCGCCTGGGAGGAAATCGAGGGCGGCATCGCGCGGTCGCCGGGCCACTGCATGACCATGGGCACGGCCTCGACCATGACGTCGGTGGCCGAGGCGCTGGGCTTGACCCTGCCCGGGGCGGCCTCGATTCCAGCCGCCGACGCCAACCATTCGCGCATGGCCTCGGACAGCGGACGGCGCATCGTCGACATGGTGTGGGAAGACCTCAAACCCTCCGATATCCTGACCGAGGGCGCATTCGACAACGGCGTACTGGTCGACATGGCGCTTGGCGGCTCCACGAACGCCGTGGTGCATATCCTGGCCATGGCGCGCCGGGCCGGGATCGATCTGCAACTGGATCGTTTCGACGAATTGTCCCGTAAGATCCCGGTGATCGCCAACATCCGGCCGTCCGGCAAATACCTGATGGAGGATTTCTACTATGCGGGGGGCTTGCGCGCCCTGCTTTCGGAAATCGGGCAACTGCTCGATCTCGAGCAGCGGACCGTAAATGGCCGTACCCTGGGCGAGAACATCGCCGGCGCCGCGATCCATGACGACGATGTGATTCGGCGCCTGTCGAATCCGGTCTCGCAGGCCGGCAGCACCGCCGTCCTGCGCGGCAACCTGGCGCCCGAGGGTGCGGTCATCAAGGCTTCGGCCGCCGAGAAGCATCTGTGGAAACATACTGGTCCGGCGGTGGTCTTCGCCGACTACAACGACATGGCGGCGCGAATCGACGATCCCGACCTGCCGGTGACGAAGGATTCGGTGCTGGTACTGAAACATGGCGGTCCCCAGGGCGGCCCCGGCATGCCG
>JAOUMF010000024.1 GCA_029881615.1 Alphaproteobacteria bacterium
CCAGGGCGAACATTGGGTGGAGGCCAGGGAAAGCGACGACGAGGCCGCCGCGCGCTGGCGCAATACGCCGCACAAGGCGACAAAATAACTGCCGTGCCGACCTCCCCGGGGGCGGGAGGTTTCAATTGAGGGTTCGACGGTGGGAATGTCCAGTAATCCGGAACGAGTCGCGCTCGTGCGCATGGCCTATACGGCCATTATTTGGGCCATATTCGTTCTGGTCGCCCATGAGGCGATTCACCGTTTTCTGCCTGTAACCGGCCCGGTTCCGGGGGATGGTTTGATCATGCTGGGCGCGCAGTCGCTGGCGGTAACGCTGGCCACGTACGTATTTCTGGCGATGCGGCAGCCGACCCACTCCATTACCTTGCGAACCGCTTTGGCGACGGCGATCTGGGTTTGCCTGATCGTTCTGGGGCATTACCTCTCGCATCTCGACGTTGCGGCGATCCGCGACACGCTGGCGGCCCTGCGCGAGGGGATGGGCATGGGGGCCCTGCTGGTCAGTGCGCTTATGCTAGCGGTACTGTTGGGCCTGCCCTTCGTGCCCAGTGTCGAGATGGGGCTGTTGATGATGACTGTATTCGGCCGCGAGGGTGCCGTCGCGGCCTGGCTGGCAACCATCGCCGGGCTTTCGCTGGCCCATGCGGCGGGCCGCTATATGCCGCCCGACCGGATGATTCGCTGGCTGGAGCGTAATGGTCTGCTGGCGGTGGACCGCGCCCCCGGCAGATCGCCGATGGTCGATCTGCTGGACCGACTGCATCTGTCGGAAAGAAGAGGCCGCCGCGTTGCCGCCTTTCTATTGCGTCGCCGCTATCTGCTTTTCGCGGTGCTGATCAACATGCCGGGGAACTCGGTGCTGGGCGGTGGCGGTGGCATTGCATTGATCAGCGGCTTCGCGCGGCTCTATCGCTGGCCGCTGTTCCTGCTCACCGCTGCGCTGGCGTCGCTGCCGATTCCAGTGGCGGTGTTCTTCGGCCTGGTCCGCGTCGACGAATGGCTGGCCGCGCTGGGCGGGTGAATATTTATCCGATCAGATATCCGGCAAGTTCGGGTATGTTCGCCGTGGTAAAGAGTGCTTCCGTTTCATCCATGGCCAGAACCCGGCCCCGGTTGACGAAGGCCGTGCGGGTGGCTGCATGGCGCGCGTCTTCGGGTTGATGGGTAACGATCAGCACCGTCATCGCCCTTTCCCGGTGAATCTCGGCTACCAGATCCAGCATCTCCCGGCGCAATGCCGGGCCGAGGGCCGCGAAGGGCTCGTCGAGCAACAATACCGGCTTGTCGCGCACCAGCGCCCGCGCGAGGGCGACCCGCTGGCGTTCACCTCCCGATAATTGCCCGGGCAGGCGACGTTCAAAACCCGTCAGGCCGACCCGGTTCAAGGCCGAGGCAATTCGCTCGTGGTCAGCCGCGGTAAGCTTCAGGGCTGGTGAAATACCCAGCCCCACATTGGTTTTCACGTCCAGATGAGCAAACAGATTATGGTCCTGGAACAGCATGGTGACCGGGCGCATGCCGGGCGGCAGCGCTGTCACGTCCAGCCCGTCGAGTTCGATATGCCCGCCAGCCGGGGTTTCGAAACCCGCGATCAGATTCAGCAGGGTGGTCTTGCCCGAACCGCTCGGTCCGATGATGGCCAGGAAATCCCCCGGCGCCACCGCAAGGTCGAACCGCATGGCCATGTCTTCGTAATCGAAGCTGACGTCGGACAGTTTTATCGCGGGGTTGGTCATCGGCCATTGTCCGTTTTTGCGGTTGCGCGTTCGGCCCCGATAATCAGGATCAGGCAGAATATGGCAAGCATGAAGGCCAATCCCGCGGCATCCGCCGTTCGATAGCTGCCCATGCGCTGCAGGATCAGCAGCGGCAGGGTGGTCAAATCCTCCGACCCGAACAGGGCCACCGCCCCCAGATCGCCCAGGGACAGCGCCATGGCGAAGGCGAAGGCCAGGCCGAAAGCCGGCCGCAAAACGGGCCAGTCCGCCAGCCGCCACCGGTTCCAGCCGGATATTCCCAGGCTGTCGCACAGCCGGTCATGGTCGGCCGCCGCGCTGGCATGGGCGGGCCCCAGAATTCGAAGCGTGTAGGGCAGCGCCATCAACCCGTTGATTGTTACCACCACGGCCGGGGCCAGCGCGAAGCCCTCGCCCAGCCCGTGCAGCAGCACGAACCAGCCGGCCCCCAGGAATATCGGCGGCATGACCAGGATCAGGCTTCCGCCCGAACCGCAAGCCATGATAAAGCCGGCCTTCCACCAGGATGTGCCGGGCATACGCTTCGCCGCGTGAGCCGCGATCAGCAGTGACCAAGCCAGGGTGATGCACAAGACCGCCGCCGTTGCGCCGATGGCCAGACTGGTCAGAATAGCCTGCCAGACGATGGCCTCGCCCAACAGCTTGCCCATGGGCGCGGCGGTGGCCGAAACCGTCAGCGCGATCAGCGGCAGGACAATGAACAGCGCCGCCAAGGCGATAACCATGCCGTCGCCGACCCGGCCCGCAAGTTTGGCGCAATCGGGCCGGAGAATCGGGCGGTTCAGGCTGGGCGTGGTCACCGCCGGCATGGTCAGGCGCATGCCCAACGCGATCAGCACGGCGGTCATCCCCAACTGGACAAGAGCGAGAATTACCGCCCGTCCGGGGTCGAAATCGAATCTCAGCGCCTGATAGATCGCAACTTCGATGGTGGTCGCGGCCGGGCCGCCGCCCAATGTCAGCACAACGGTAAAGCTGGCAATGCACAGCATGAAGACCAGCCCGGCAATGCCCGGTAAGCCGGCGCGCAGCGCGGGCCATTCAATGAAGCGGAAGATCGCGCCGGCCCCCATGCCAAGCTGGCTGGCCAGGCGCCAGTTCTCGCCCGGTATGCGTTCGAGATGCATGATCATCAGGCGCGCAGCCAGCGGCAGATTGAAAAACACATGGGCCAGCAGGATGCCGGTCAAGCCATAGATATTGGGCATGCTTCCGTCGTCAACCAGTAGCGCCAACCCTTTTGCGGCCCAGCCATGGCGGCCCCAGACATCGACGATGCCAAGCACCACGACGAGGGCAGGCAGGGCCAGCGGCAGGGCGAACAGCCGCAGCAGCGGCCCACGCCCCGGGAAAACCCGCCGACGGGCGATGGCCCGCGCAACCGGAATGGCCAGACCGACCGATAGAACTGTCGATAGCACGGCCTGCCACAACGTAAAGCGGACGACGCGCCACAGGTAATCGTCCCATGATCCGCCGCCCGGTGTCGCTACCGCCGTCAGGGTCAGCGCGACAAGCGCGCCGGCCATGACGGTCGCCAGACCCGCCAGCCCGATGGAGCCGGCGAGGATAGCGGGCAGATTACGGCTTCGCGTCGCCAATCACTTGCTCATGGCTTCCTGCCATTCATCGACCCAGGCGCGGCGGTTTTTGGCCACCATAGCGGGCGAATAAAGCAGGGTCTTGGAGGGCTTTACCAGTTTGCCGAATTCGGCGGGCAGGGGCGCCGAAAGCGCGCCGGCCGGGAACATCCAGTTGTTGGTCGGGATGTGATCCTGGAAGCCGGGGCCGGTCATGAAGGCCAGGAATTTCCTGGCCAGTGCCGGATTCGGTGAGGCCTTAAGCATGGCCGCTACTTCGACCTGCAGATAGTGCCCCTCGTCGAAGGATGCGGCGGCGTATTTTTCCGACTTCTCGGCGATCCGGTGATAGGCCGGCGATGTGGTGTAGCTAAGCACCATTTCCGCTTCGCCCTTGGTGAACAGGCCGTAGGCTTCGCTCCAGCCCGGGGTGACGGTCAGAATGCGCGGGCGCAATTTGGCCCAGGCCTCGCCCGCCTTGTCGCCATAAACCGACTTCATCCACAACAGGAAACCCAGTCCAGGCGTTGAAGTGCGCGGATCCTGCAGGACGATCTTCTGGCTGGAATCGCCTTCGACCAATTCCTTCAGGCTGGTCGGTGGATTGGCCACTTTATCACGATCGTAGATCACCGCGAAATGGGCATAATCATAAGGCACGAAGACATCGTCATTCCAGTTGATCGGGAGCGTCAGTTTCGACGTGTCCGTGCCGTGGCCGGCGAACAGCCCCGTGGTTCGGGCTTCGTTGGTCAGGTTTGTGTCGAGGCCAAGAACGATGTCGGCCTTGGCGGACGCGCCTTCCAGCTTCAGGCGGTTAAGGATGGCGACGCCATCCTGGATGCCGACCCAGTTCAGCGTACAGCCGCATTCGGCCTCGAACGCGGTCTTGATCGCGGGGCCGGGGCCCCATTCGGTGATGAAGCTTTCATAGGTATATATGTTCAACGTCTCGGCGGCTTTTGCCGTTCCGGCGAGGGCCAGAAACATTGAAACAGTGGCAACCAGATTACGCATCGGTATCTCCTTCTGTTGTGATCGAAACGGATGAAGGGACCGACTTTGTCTTACGGACTCCTACTCCCTCCGCCGGCATTACCCGGATCAGGTTCATCGGGTTGGCAAGCAGCGCATCACGCGCCTTGCCTCTCAGCCGTTTCCGGCACCCCGTAGAGTGGGAGGGACCATAAATGATCGGGCGGGTCGGGACAAAGGGAAATTATCGGCGGAGCCTAAAGTTCGCCCGCGCCGTCCGTTTGTTAGGTGTTGGCGTCGGCTTCATCGGATACCAGGAACACTCCGGAGTTCGCGCCGGTATCTCCAAATTGCCAGGAAACGTTCTCGTACCTTGCATAGTAGCGACGAGCGCCGAGTCGAGCCCGCATTGTATTTGCCCATTCAATGAAATCACCCCGAAGGGTGGGGGTTCGCTCAACGTCATCGGGGAAGAATGTAAGCTCCACGAAAGGCGCGCCGTCCTCTTCGGAAAAGACGAAAACCTGCAGAAACTTTATCAAGCCACTGCCCTCCCTGAGGATCAGGTGAACGGACCCAATATCCCGCGCAGTCTCCAGAAGCGCGTTTGGAAGCGTGGCGACTGTCCGCCCCTCCCCATCCGTGGCCGAGGCATTCCCGTAAGACCCAATAAGATTGGCCATCAGGTCCTCAACACCCTCCCAGGTGGGGGCTTCGAAGTTAATGTCACGACAGGAGCCGTCCGCATTGATGAGTGACGCCGCGATGTCATGGAGTTCTTTCATCGCTTGTTCCTGGCCTGCATACCCGCCAACCTTTTTTGGTTGTGAATTTTGGAAACGATGCCTATTGGACTATTAATCGTGCGCGCCGTCACCATTAAAGAATGGGTGGATTGCACCGGGCCGCGCTAAAAGAACCAACGTTGCTGGACTGATCGCCGCTACTGTGCTTTACGGTCCCTCCCATGACCCGCTTCAGCATTCTTCTCGACGGCACGCTTAGGCCCACCGACAGGCTCCGGGCCCAAATTGCGGGCAGCCGTGTTCTCGCCGCCGATGGCGGCATGCGGCATGCGCGCGCGCTTGGCCTCGATGTCGAGCTATGGGTCGGCGATTTCGACTCCACGGACGGCGAACTCGCCGCGCACCATCCCAATGTCGAACGCCAGACCCATCCCGCGGCGAAGGATAAAACCGATGGCGAAATCGCCATTGACGAGGCCCTGAAGCGCGGGGCCCGCGAACTGCTGTTTGTCGGCGGTCTGGGTGGGCAGAGCGATCATGCGCTGGGCAATATCATGCTGGGTTTGGGGCTGGCGCGCGACGGCATCAATGTTGTTCTTTCCAGCGGCGGTGAAGAGGCTCACCCTCTGCTGCCCGGCAAGCGCGCGCTGGATATTCCGCCGACGAGCCGGTTAAGCGTCATCGCCCTTTCCGATCTGGTCGGACTATCCCTGGTGGGTGTGGAATGGCCGCTGGAAGACAGGGCGGTCAGACAGGGCAGCAGCCTGACCCTGTCGAACGTTGTGGTGGGGTCGTTGGAAATCGGGCTTGAGCAAGGCTTCGGGGTGGTCATTACCTATCCTTCCTGACCTTAAAATTTATCCAGGCTCATCGCCGTCCAGCCAGTCGCGGCGCCAGATCGCCCATTCGTCGGCGTCGGTGGTCCAGCCCGCATAGATGGCCGCGCCGACATTCGCATTTGGCCCGGAAGCCCCGATTCCCAACCCCATGCCAATGCCGCGCAATCCCGATTGCATGTTCTCGGCCGATGGATGAAATCCGAAATGTTCCTCTTCATAGGTCGGCACGCCCATGAACAGGGTGGTTTCCGGCCCCACAATCTCCATCAGCCGCCAGGTTTCCCAGGCGGTGATCGTTCCATAAAGCCAGTCGAATGGCATGGCGGTATCGTACATCATGACGGCGATCTGGTCGGTACGCGCGGCTACCTCCCGGTAATAGTCCGCGCGCCACAGACCGGCCTGGCGAACCAGTAGTCGGGCCACATATTCCGCCCCCGGGACCGGGGTCAACTCGTCGGTCGCCATCGACAACAGCTTGCCGCGTGCCCGTGTTACCGGCGCGGTGGCGTCCAACAGGGATAGAAGATCGGCGTCGCCTGAATGGATCGGCTCTATGTTGTAATGGATGCCATCGAATCCGATGTCGATAATCTCAGCGGCGGTTTGCACGATATTGGCGCGTGTGGCGGCGTCTGAAATATCCAGCGGTCCGCCGCCCCGGCGTTCTACCTGGCCGATCCAGGCATGCAGCCGGACTTCCGGCGCGCGCTGTCGCATGGCGGCAATCAGCGCCGCCGCGTAGGGGTGTTTCGTTTGCGGGATCAGCCCCTCGCCGGTCAGCGGACCCACATGAAAATAGACGTCGGTGATGCGGTGCCGCCGATAGTCCGCCGCGAGGCGATCGTAATCCTCTTCCGAATGGCTCTCGCCGACCCACTTATGCCCCGCCCAGATGGCGTTCGGACCGCCTGCCGCAGGCATGGAAGCGGGCGCGTAACGATAAAACAACCAGGATCCGGCCAGCGGCAACGTCGATATCGCGATCAGCCCGATGCCGAGAATAATCAGTATCCGGGTGGCCCTTGAAGGCAGCCTGGGTGTTATTGTCATTCCAATTCCCCCTTCCAATCAGCGCTTTGGCGATTTGGCGGGGAGAATGCGCCGCGGAAATGGCGAATTCGGGCAATGACGTGGTTTCGGCGCGAAATAAAAAGGCCGGGGCTGTCGGCCCCGGCCTGAATTCATGCTGTCGGCGTTTGCGCTCAGGCCGCGTTCAGCGTCACCGGCACCTCGCGGCGGACCTCGGCGTCGTAGTCTTCCATCAGGGTCTTGGTGATTTCGCCTGGGGTGAACTTGTAGTCGCCGATCTCGCTGACCGGGGTGACTTCCACCGCTGTACCGGTGAGGAATACCTCGCTGGCCTGGGCCAGTTCCTCGGGCATGATGGCGCGTTCGACCACTTCGATCTGCCGGGCCTTGGCCAGGGCGATCGTGGTGCGCCGGGTGATGCCGTCCAGGAAGCAGTCGGGGGTGGGCGTGTGCAGCTTGCCGTCGATATTTATGAAGATGTTAGCCCCCGTGGCCTCGGCGATCTGGCCGCGCCAGTCCATCATCAGCGCGTCGTTATAGCCTTCACGCTCTGCCTTGTGCTTGGACAGGGTGCAGATCATGTAGAGGCCGGCGGCCTTGGATTTCGCGGGGATCGTTCGCGGGTCGGGCCGACGCCAGTCGGACCACTGCATGCGGATGCCCTTCATGCGGGCTTCGGCCGAGAAATAGGCCGGCCATTCCCAGGCGGCGATGGCTAGATGGATCTTCGTATTCTGGGCCGACACGCCCATCATTTCAGATCCGCGCCAGGCGATCGGGCGGACATAGGCGTCGGTCAAGCCTTGCGCTGCGACGACCTGTTTGCAGGCTTCGTCGATCTGTTCCGTTGTCCAGGGGATGGTCATATCCAGCAGTCGCGCCGATTCATGCAGCCGTTCGGTATGTTCGGTCAGCTTGAAGATGCGGCCGTCATAGACCCGCTCGCCTTCGAATACCGCGGAGGCATAATGCAGGGCGTGGCTAAGGACATGAATATTGGCGTCCTTCCAGTCGATAAGCTTGCCATCGAACCAGATGGAACCCGGGCGGTCGTCGAAGGGCATCATGGACATTTCGTAACCCCAGTTGCTGCAAATTTGTTATGGCGCAGGGGCCACATTTACGACTTAAATGAACAAAACCATCGCAAAATCACGTTAATTTGTTCGATTATGTCGTTTGACCCTTGCATCTTGATATCATTGCGTAGCATATAAGTCAACATGACTGACATAAAAACTCCGCCGCATGGCGCATCGAAACTGACGGCCAATCCGCTGTTCCTTCGCGACGAGGAATTGCGGCAGGCGATCGAGATGCTGTTTTTCGCCTATCGCGACTTTACCGGTGTCGCCGACGAGATCCTGGCCGATTATGGTTTCGGCCGCGCCCATCACCGGGCGATCTATTTCATCGGCCGCCATCCCGGCATGACTGTCAGCGAACTTCTGCGGATACTCAGAATTACCAAACAGAGCCTGAATCGTGTGTTGGGTCAATTGATCGAAGAGGGCTATGTGTCGCAGCAGCAGGGCGTTCAGGACCGGCGCCAGCGCCTCTTGCGGCTGACCGAAAAGGGGCGGGCCCTGGAAGAACGCCTGTCGGCGGCCCAGCAATCCCTGATCGCCGGGGCCTTTCGCGAGGTTGGCGCGGAATCGGTGGATGGATTCCGTAAGGTTCTGTTGGGAATCATGGGGAACGAGGGAGATCGGGAACGCTTTGAACGCCTTCAGTCTCCGCGCCGCTAGGCGGTTTGCATCCGGCGTCCTATAATCGTTCCCATGGACGAGCTTCAGCATATTCTGGTGGTGGACGACGATAACCGTCTGCGCGAATTATTGCGCAGTTATCTCAGCAAGAACGGGTTCAGCGTTTCCGCGGCTTCCGACGCCGATAGCGCCCGCCGCCATCTGCAATCGATGGAGTTCGACCTGATCGTGCTGGATGTGATGATGCCTGGCGAAACCGGACTGGAATTCGCGCGCGCGCTCCGTGAAACTCGTAATACCGTTCCGATTCTGATGTTGACCGCGATGGGCGAGGCGTCGGACCGGATTGGCGGGCTGGAAGCCGGGGCCGATGACTATCTGCCCAAACCGTTCGAGCCGCGTGAATTGTTGCTAAGAATCCAGACCATTCTGCGCCGGACCGCGATGCCGGCGCCGGTTCGCGATATTGCGCCGGCCCGCATAAAACTGGGCAGTCACGTGTTCGACCGCGAGCGGGCGATTTTGCAGAGTGATGGCGCGATTACCAGGCTGACGACTGCCGAGGCCAGTTTGCTATCTGTATTGTCCGAAGCCCCGGGTGAGATCATGAGCCGCGAAACCCTGACGGATCGCTGCATGATCGACGGCGGTGACCGGGCGATTGACGTTCAGGTAACCCGGCTGCGGCGCAAGATTGAACCGGATCCCAAAACACCCCGTTATCTGCAGACGGTACGCGGCCGCGGCTACGTGCTGCGGCCGGACTGATTTCGATGCTGCTGAACCTGCTGAAAAACAACATCCTGCCGCGCACGCTTTATGGCAGGTCGCTGCTTATCATTATCATGCCATTGATCTTGTTGCAGGTCGTGTCGGCCTGGATATTCTATGATCGCCACTGGGATACCATTTCAAAGCGGCTTTCAGTTTCCATCGTTGGCGATATTTCACAGGTTGTCGAACTTCTGGGCAATGATCCTCCGGCGGAGTTGAAGGCCGCGGTGTTCGATATGGCCTGGCGCAATTTCGGTCTGCAAGTAGAGTGGCGAGCGGGCGAGACGCTGGCCGAAGGTGCGGTGGGGCCGGAATCCCGCTTCGATGACGTTCTCGGTGATATGCTGCAGTCGCGTTTCATGGCGCCGGTGCGGATCGATGACTCTTCCTACAGAGAGCGCGTTGTCGCCGAAATT
This sequence comes from Alphaproteobacteria bacterium, assembly GCA_029881615.1. Classification (GTDB taxonomy): domain Bacteria; phylum Pseudomonadota; class Alphaproteobacteria; order UBA8366; family JADFVY01; genus JADFVY01. The sequence goes on from JAOUMF010000024.1 coordinate 9,832, forward strand.
CAGCTTGAAGGGGCTGTTTTGTCTGTCGTTATACCGGGCAAACGGCTGTTCAGTGTTACCACATATATATTTATCATGTGGATGGTGGGAACCTCACTTGTCCTGTTCGCCGTGGCCTCGATCTTCATGCGCAACCAGGTGCGGCCGATCCAGCGACTGGCCGAAGCGTCCGATCTGTTCGGCAAGGGGCGCGAGCAGGACGAGGATTTCAGGCCCGAGGGTGCGCTGGAGGTGCGCCGCGCCGCGGCTGCGTTTAATGTCATGCGCCAGCGCATCAGGCGCCAGATTCGCCAGCGCACCGACATGCTGTCGGGGGTGAGCCACGATTTGCGGACCCCGATTACCCGCATGAAGCTGCAACTCGCCATGCTGCCGGAGGGATCGGACATTCTCGAGTTGAAGGATGATATCTCCGAGATGGAGAGGATGATCGAGGGTTATCTCACCTTTGCCCGCGGCGAAGGCAACGAGCCAACCCGGAAGGTCGATCTTGGGCTGATGGTGGAGGATCTTGTAGCGGTGTGGCGACGAAACGGTGTGAACATTGATTGCCATGTGGAAGGTACGCTGGAGGCTTGGCTGCGCCCGGATGCCATCAAGCGCGCCATCGAAAATCTTGTGGCCAATGCATCGCGCTATGGCGAACAGTTATGGGTGCGCGCGGGTCAGCGCGGGGATGCTATCGAGGTCACGGTGGACGATGACGGACCGGGCATACCGGAATCCCACCGCGAGGATGTCTTTCGACCCTTCTACAGGCTGGACGAATCGCGCAATCCGGAAACCGGCGGCACCGGTTTGGGGCTTGCCATTGCGCGTGACCTGCTACGCAGTCATGGCGGCGATATTCTCCTCGAGGATTCGCCGCATGGAGGGTTGCGGGCGCGCATTCGGTTGCCGATTTAAGCGGGTTTAATACATCCGGCCGCCGTCGGGGATTTTCTTGTCCGGCGTCAGCAATACGACCTCCCCATCCTCGTCCGGCATGCCCAGCACCAGGATTTCCGACATGAATTTGCCGATTTGTTTGGGGGGGAAATTCGTGACGGCAATCACCTGTTTTCCGACGATGCTGTCGGTGTCGTAATGTCGGGTAATCTGGGCCGAGGTCTTGCGCTCGCCGATTTCCGGTCCGAAATCAACCCACAGCTTGATCGCCGGATGGCGTGCCTCGGGATAGGGTTCCGCGCGCACGACCGTGCCAGCCCTGATATCGACCTTAAGGAAGTCGTCGAAAGTGATGGACATAATTCCCGCTCCATATTGCCGCTTTGATTTCTTATGCGGGGTGACGCTACCACCGCGCTGTGGCTATGAATAGGGGAGGCCCGGTACATATAAGAAAACGGCCGCCCCGTTTTCACGGAGGCGGCCGGAGACTTCGGACAAGGGAGGACATGTCCGAAGAAGGGCTTGCAAGGCTATTTTTTTGCGGGCTTCGCGAAACCCTGAACTTCCGAGAGGCTCTCGACAAAGCGTTTGTTCAGGATAT
>JAOUMF010000478.1 GCA_029881615.1 Alphaproteobacteria bacterium
TCGGTGCGCGTCCGCAAAATGGGGTCGTTCGGGTTTCCGTGGTCCATTACAATAGCGGCCGGGATGTCGATCGCCTCGTCACGGCCCTGGAGAATATCCTTTGATCGTTTCGCGCGAGTAATGCGTTTCCGGCGCTATCGTTAACCTATCGTTGTCATTAAGTCGGTACCATGCTTGCCGGGGAAGGGTGACCGGAGCGTTTTAGTGACGACGAACAACCTTCAGCAAGACGCGCATGATCTGGCCGCACTGGCGGTATTCGCGCTGAACCACGCCTTTCGCAGCATCGCGGATGGCGAGGGCATGCTGGTGCCTTTCGTGATGACCGATACGCAGGACGAGGGCCGTAGCCTGCATCGCTTCGTTGCCGATTCCATGGAACAGTCGCGCCAGCGCGCCGAAGACTGGGTCGGCGGGGCCGATTCCTCGGTGGCCCGATATGCTTTTGCCTGGGACGGCTACGTTACGGTGGACGATGTCAAATGGGATGCCGTTTTTGTCGAGGCCGGCGATCGGGTGCTGCCCCACGGCATGCTGCTTTGTCAGCGTTATCGCCAGGAATTCGGTGACAGCGGTCCCCAGCATGTGGTCGGCGAACCGATGCTGGTCGACAAGCCGGCATCGCGGTTACGCGAAGAATAACCCCACTCCATAGATTGAAAATATCGGCGCCATGGCGCCGCAAGTCTGGACAGAGCGGCCCAGACTGTGGATCATGGTGCGGGAATTTCCGGGAAAAGACTGTCTGGGCCATGATGCTCCTCGGTGGGTGGAACTGGGCGCAAGACGCAATTCCGGGAAGCCGGTGGAGCTAATACGGCAATAACAATCGGTTCCAGGGAGGAATTATGTTGGGGAAATTTGCAAGAAGACTCATTGCAGTCGCCTTTGCTTGCGGCTTGGTCCTGCCAATAACCTCGGCGCAGGCGGAACAAAAGGAAGTCATCCTGATCGGGGCAACAATGTCCCTGACCGGGCAGCACGCTACCAATGGCAGGCATAGCCGAAAGGGCTATCAGCTGGCGGTAAATCTTATCAATGAAAATGGTGGGCTCGAAGTCGGCGGAAGGAAATACGACCTTAAAGTCATATATTACGACGACGAATCAAATCCGAAACTCGCCGCCAAATTCGCAAAAAGGTTGATTTCAAAAGATAATGTTCAGTTCATGCTCGGTCCGTATAGCACTGCGATCACCGAAGCGGTCGCCGATGTTACGGAAAAATACCGGGTTCCGATGGTGCAGGCCAATGGTGCCTCGTTATCGTTATTCGAGAAAGACCGGGTCTACATGTTCGCCGTATTGTCCAGCGCGGACCAGTATCTGACCGAGGCCTTGAATTTGATCGCGGAACGGACAACTGTGGCCGGCGGCGATGCATCCAGCCTGAAGGTTGCCATCGCGGTGGAGAACGATTCGTTCTCCGGCGATTTACGGCAGGGTGTGCTGAATGCGGCCGACAAATTCGACATGGAGGTCGTAATCGACGAGTTCCTGCCGCGGGATTTCAAGGACATGACCTTCATTCTTGATAAGGTGAAGGAACAGAAACCCGATATCCTGGTGGTTTCCGGCCACGAGGGCGGCGCCATGCTTGCCACGAGGCAGATCAAGGAACAGAAAGTCGACGTGCCGATGCTGGCGATGACCCACTGCGAGGGCGCCGACATTCATGGCTTGCTGGGCGTTTATGCGGATTATACGATTTGCGCCACCCAATGGTCGAGCGATATGCCCTTCAAGGGCAAATGGTTCGGTGGCGCGCATGAATACAAGAAGCGCTTCGAGGCCGAATATGGTTATGGACCGCCCTATCAGGCGGCCGAATCCTCGGCCGCCGTACTGGTGCTTGCCGACGCCATTCAGCGAGCCGGAAGCCTGGATCGTGAAAAGGTGCGCGGCGCGTTGGGTAACACCGACATGGAAACGTTCTTCGGCTGGATTCGTTTTGACGAAACCGGCAAGAACGTAGCCAAGCCGATCATCCTTCGCCAACTCGTCAAGGGACGCTATCTGGTGGTGGCGCCATCGGGCCATGCCAAGCATGAGGTGATCTATCCGCGCCCGAAATGGAGCGAACGTTGAGGTTGGCGCCGTGTCGCGGCGTGGGACCGAATTGACGGCAGGGGGGCTTGCCGGGAAATCCCGATCCCTGCCGCTCGATAACCTGAAGGGCGATTTCCAGGGTGCTATCGCGGCGGCACTGGTATCGCTGCCGCTCAGCATGACGATCGGCGTTGTCGGCTTCTTGCCACTGGGTAGCGACTATGCCGTGCAAGGCGTGCTCGCCGGAATTTACGGCGCGATCATTCTTGGGTTCGTAACCGCCATACTTGGCGGGCGGTCGATCCTGGTGTCGGGGCCGCGTGCGGCTTCGGCGCTTATTCTGGCTTCGTTGATCAGTCAGTTGCTGTTGAACGAGGACCTGATGTTTCCTTCGGGTCAGACCATCCCCAATGTTTTATCGATCGCGTTCTTCGCGGTTCTTCTGGCGGGCGCCATTCAGGCGTTATGTGGCGCCGCCCGCATGGCGAATATCGTCAAGAATATCCCTTATCCCGTTGTTGCCGGTTTCATCAACAGTTCGGCGGTCTTGATCATTCTGGGTCAGATCTGGACGCTTCTGGATATTCGACGGCAGGATTCCATGCTGGAAATATTCGAACATCTGGGTGAGGCGCGTCCCATTGTCATGGTTCCCGCGGCGATGACCATCGTGACCATGTTGCTGATGGCAAAACGGTTTCGGGTTCCGATGATCCCGGCACCGCTGGCCGGGTTGGCGACGGGCACCGCGGTCTTTTATTTGATGCGCTACCTGATGAAGGGCGCCGACGTTGGCGGCACGTTGGGCGAAGTGACCAGCCGTTTGCCGACGCTGCACCACGCGGACATGTTCACCAGTCTTTCCGCCGGCGGTGAATTCATGCTGGTTATGGCGATGGTGGTGCCCGCGGCCATATCGATGGCGGCGCTGGCA
>JAOUMF010000479.1 GCA_029881615.1 Alphaproteobacteria bacterium
CGCCTGCCGCTATTCCTCGAAGGGCGCGAAGGCCGCAAGCTCTCGAAAATCGGCAATACGCAAATCGCCGCCCGAACCGCGCTCGATGTGCTGGAGCGCATGGAGCCCCTGGTCAGCACTCTGGAGCGCGGCGATAAGGACAACTATATCGCCATCCGCGCTGAACTGCGCGGACTGCTTGAACCATTGCACAACACCTTGATGGATGCGCGGCAGTGGCAGGAAGGCGCCGCATTGATCCGCAGCGAACGATTGGATCGTGGCTACATCGAACTGCTACTGGCTTCGGTCGGTATATTGATGAGCGGCGGGTGCCTGTTATTATTGCTGCTGCATGAAATTCGCGAGGCGCGGCGCGCCCAGGCGTCGGAAATGAGCGCCCTCTCACGCCTGTCCGATGCCATCGAAAGTTTCTCGGACGGTTTCAGCCTGTTCGACAAGGACGATCGACTGGTCATGTGCAACCAGGAATTTCGCAGCATGCATCCCCTGATATCCGATAAACTGACGGCAGGGATCGAGTTCGAAAGCATAGTTCGCTCCTACGTGGATAACGACCAAATTCCCGATGCAATCGGCCAGGAAGAAGACTGGATCAAGCGCCGAATGCGCCTGCATCGCAATCCGACGGAAGATTTCGAAGTCAAATTCGCCGACGGGCGCTGGTTACGGGTCAGCGAACGCCGTACCGGTGACGGTGGCTGCGTCAGTATTCGTACCGACATCACTGCCCTGAAGCAGCGTCAGGAAGACCTGTCGTCGCAACAGCAGCGCGCGGACAATGCCAACAAGGCGAAGACCGACTTCCTGTTGACCATGAGTCATGAGTTGCGCACCCCGCTAAATGCCATCATGGGGTTCTCCGAGGTCATGAAGCAACAGCTTCGCGGGCCTCTGGGCGACGAACGTTATGTCGATTACGCTAACGACATCTATGACAGCGCCAGCCACCTTCTGGCAGTCATTAACAATATTCTCGACATTTCGCGCATCGAGGCCGGACGGCTGGAACTGGATGAACAGGCGGTTGTCATCGGCGATGAAGTCGGCAAGGCCCTGCGCCAATTGGAAGAAGAGGCGCGCAGCGCCGATATCAAGCTGACAAGCCAGATCGAAAAGAATCTGCCGCTATTGCTGGGCGACGCACATAAGATCAGGCAGATCGTAATCAATCTGGCCGGGAACGCGGTGCGTTACATGCCGGACAGTGGCGGCGTCACGGTCCGGGCCAGTCGCGATCAGGAAGGCGGAATCGTCCTGACCGTGGAGGACGATGGCGAGGGCATGACGGCGGAAGATGTTGAGCGTGTCATCTCGCCATTCGTACGCCTGAGCAATCCAATGGTGCGCGCCCATGACGGCACCGGGCTGGGGCTACCGCTGGTCAAGGCGCTGGTGGAATTGCATGGCGGGCAGTTTGCGCTGACCAGTGAAATCGGCAAAGGTACTATTGGTACGGCGATCTTTCCGAAAAGCCGCGTGATCCAGCCTGACGCAACTGTTCTACAGGATGACTCCGTTTAACGGATAAATCCTTACTACCGGCGGAGCCGTTCCACGCCCAGTATATCCCGATCCAGACCGAGTGCGCCGAGGTCGGGCGGGAAATCCTCGCCACCGATAATTGCCGCGGCTATACGACCCATCGACGGCGAGGTTTGAATTCCGTAACCGCCCTGCCCCGCCAGCCAGAAGAAACCGTCCAGGCCGGGCTCAAATCCCGCGATCAGGGTTTTATCGGGAGCGAAAGTCCGCAGCCCTGCCCATGTGTGGCTTGGCCGCAGCCCCGCCAGGCTGGTCATTTTCTCCAACCTGTCGATGGCAATCGCGACGTCCAGTTCTTCAGGCTGCGCATCGCAAGGCGGACTTGGCGTTTCATCGGCCGGCGACAGCAGCAGCTTACCGGCGTCAGGCTTGAAATAAAGCTCTTCATCGGCATCGACCACCATCGGCCAAGCGGCGCTATCGGTCCCGCCAGGCGGTTCCACAAGAATTGCGGTCCGACGTTTCGGCACCAGCCCCAACGGGGCCAATCCCGCCAGTTCCGCCATTACATCCGCCCATGCGCCGGCGGCATTGATCAGGATTGGCGCGACAAACCGCCCGGCCTTTGTATCGGCGACCCAGCCGCCGCCCGGCGCCGCCTCGAGCCCCCTGACTTCCGCATCGGTAACAACCCGGCCACCATTGGCGCGCAGCCCCTTCAGATATCCCTGATGCAGACTGGCGACGTCGATATCCATGCAGTCCGGCTCGGCGAGCGCGCCGGCCACATACCCCGCCCGCAACACCGGACAGATCGCCAGGCATTCAGCCGCGGAGATTCGCCGGACCTCGCGTGAGAGCCGCGACACTTCTTCATATTGCCGGTCCAGCGCTTCCTGTTGGTCGGCGCGCCCGACAAACAACAAACCTCGGGGTGACAAAAGCGGCACGTCGGCAAAGCCATTCGGCGGCGATTCGAAAAACGGCCGGGCGCCGGTTGTCAACGCGCGGGTAGAAGCATTGCCATAGGTTTCGGTAAACAGCGCCGCCGAACGGCCGGTGGAATGATATCCAGGCTGGTCTTCGCGCTCCAGCACCACCACCCGCCGCGATTCGGACAGGAAATATCCGGCCGACGCCCCGGCGATCCCGGCCCCGATGATGATGACATCATACTGCTGTAAATTTCCGTCGTTCATCTGCTTGATCAATGTGGCTTGTACGATATGCCATTGGCCTGCTGCACTTCGCGAATATAGGCGATAATCATGCGCGCCTTCTCTTTCGTGATCTGCGGCTGTGGCGGCATGTTGCCAAACTGCCAGTGATGCTGCCTGGCTCCGTTCGCGATCGCCGAATAGAAAGCCGCATCACTGTGATGGCCCGGATTATAGTAATCATGGATCAGGGGGGGGCCCTTGTCGGTGCCAGCGGCATTGCCGCCATGGCATTGTACGCAATTGCCATCGAACCCCTTTTTTCCCAAAGAGGCCGA
>JAOUMF010000481.1 GCA_029881615.1 Alphaproteobacteria bacterium
GGCTGATCTTGAAATCCTCGGCCACGTTCTCGCCGGTCTCGGGCATGGAATCGACGCCGTACTGTTTCTTCATCAACGGATTCACGAAACGCCAGCCGATGGTGGTGTCGTAGATCTCGGCATTACGGGAAAAGGCCGTGTCGGCCTTGGGCATGACGAAGGGCGCGCGCGACATGCTTTCCACGCCACCGGCGATCATCAGTTCAGCCTCGCCCGCCTTGATCGCTCGCGCTGCCATGATCAGCGCGTCCATGCCGGACCCGCAGAGCCGGTTGACGGTGCCACCGGGCACGGTTTCCGGCAGCCCCGCCAGCAACAGCGACATGCGCGCCACGTTGCGGTTGTCCTCGCCGGCCTGATTGGCGCAGCCATAGAGCACGTCATCGATGGCCGCCGGGTCCAGCCCCTTGTTGCGCTCGATCAGGGCGCGGATTGGCACGGATCCCAGATCGTCGGCGCGCACCGACGACAGGCTGCCGCCGAAACGGCCGATGGGGGTACGGATATAGTCGCAGATAAAGGCCTCGGTCATGATTACTCGTTATCCCCCATGCGCCGCTTTGGTGCGGGCGTTCAAATCCCGCAAGACTTCCAGTTCCTCGGCCGTCGGCGCGGGCGTTTCGCCCAGATCGTCACCGTAGCGGATGGTCCAGCCGCAAGATTCCTGCATCTGTTCGCGGGTCACGCCGGGATGCAGGGTCGCCACGGTGAATTCCTTGCTCACCGGATCCGGCTTCCAGACCGCCAGATCGGTGATCAGCATGGTCGGCCCCTTGGTCTTCAACCCGTGTTTCGCCCGGTCGTCGCCACCCTTGCCGTGCCCCATGGAAGTCACGAAGTCGATCCTTTCGACCATGGCGCGGGGCGCCTGTTTCAGGGTGATGAAGATTTCGCCGCAGTTCGACGCGATCTCGGGCGCGCCGCCCCCGCCGGGCAGACGGGTTTTGGGCTTGTCGTAATCGCCGACCACGGTGGTGTTGATATTGCCGAACTTGTCGAGCTGGGCCGCACCCAGGAAGCCGACGGTTACGCGCCCGCCCTGCAGCCAATAGCGAAACATCTCGGGCACGGAGACAGTGGTAATGGCGGTTTTGCAAAGCTCACCATCGCCGATCGATAGCGGCAAGACGCTGGGCGCCGTGCCGATGGTGCCGCTTTCATAGATCAGGGTGATATCGGGCGCATGGGTCAGCCGCGCCAGGTTGCAAGCCGCCGAGGGCGCGCCGATGCCGACGAAGCATACATCATCGTTGCTCAGCGCGCGGGCCGCGGCGATGGTCATCATCTCGTTGGGTGTGAAATCGCTCATCGCTTACAGCCCCTTTACCCGTTCGGCGAAAATATCCGGCCCGGCTTCGAGCACGTTTTCCTTCATCCAGGCGGTGAAGGCGTCGCGGTCGGACGCGATCTTGTCCCAGGCGATATAGAAGGAATTATCCCGGTCGTAATAACCCGCGGCATAGGACGGGTTGGCCCCGCCCGGCACATGGGCAATAGCGGTCACGGTCCAGCTTGGCAGGACGCAGGCGTTGGGATGCACGTCGTCGAAGTCCTCGACGATCTCCTCGACCGTAACGACCGCGCGTTTGGCCGCCAGGACTGCTTCCTTCTGCACGCCAAGAATGCCTTCGACCAGCACATCGCCGCGCCTTGTGGCCTTCTGCGCATGAATGAAGGTGACGTCCGGGCGGATCGCCGGCACCGCAGCCAGTTCCTCGCCCGTGAAGGGGCAGGTAACCGACTTGATGTTCGGGTTCACCCGCTTCAGTTCCGCCCCGATATAGCCACGGAACACCGCCATCGGCAGACCGGCGGCCCCGGCCTCATAGGCGTTGGCCATGGCGGCGTGGGAATGTTCCTCGATCTCCAGCGGCTTCGGCCAGGCATTTTCGACCGCATCGCGCATCCGGCGCAGCAGCCCCACGCCCGGATTGCCGGCATAGGAAAAGATCAGCTTGCGCGCGCAGCCCATGCCGATCAACTGATCGTAGATCAGGTCGGGCGTCATGCGGATCAGTGTCAGATCCTTGCGGCCCTGCCTGATCACCTCATGCGCAGCCGCGTGGGGGATCAGATGGGTAAACCCTTCCATCGCAACAACATCGCCATCGCCGATGCAGCTTTCCACCGCCTCGGCGAGCGAACAGATTTTCGCCATTTACTCTTGCCCTCTAATTAATCGCGAAGCGCGCCATCGCCTCACAGATCGAAAAATACCGTTTCCTTGCCGCCCTGCAAGTGCACATCGAAACGATAGACGATTCCCGCCGCGCTTTCCACGCGTTCGGCAATCAGGGTATCGCGCCGATCGGCCGGTACCGAGGCCAGCACCGCATCGCCCTGGTTGGCGTCGGCCTCGTCCGAGAAATATATCCGGGTGAAGGCGTGGGACAGCATACCCCGGCACATCACGCACATGGTGATATGGGGCGCCTGCCCCTCCACCGAACCGGGCTTGATCGTTTCGAACATGAAACGGCGCTCGGCATCCGTGCCCGTGCCGTATCTGCCGAACCCCTTGAAGGCCAGGTTCGAGCCGCGCGGGTCGGCCGGATGGGCATAGCGCCCCTGGGCATCCGCCTGCCAGATTTCTATCATGGCGTCGTCCACCGCATTGCCCTCGCCGTCCAGCACGCGACCAACGATATGGATGCGCTCGCCCTCGGTTTCCTCGTCGATCAACCGGCCGGCGGCCAACTCCGGGAAGTCATAACCATATTGTTCCGGCGTCAGGCCGTAAGCGAAATAGGGGCCAACGGTTTGCGAAGGTGTTTGTTTCAGGCTCATGGCTTCTACTCCTGCGTCGGGGTGGCGTTACGCCCGCGAAGGACGATATCGAATGTATAACCCAGCGCGAATTCGGGCTCGGTGACGTCGAGGTCGAAACTGGAAACCATCAACTCACGCCGGCCTTCCGGCGAGGCCTTGTAGATCGGGTCCAGGTCCAGCAGCGGATCGCCGGGGAAATACATCTGGG
>JAOUMF010000480.1 GCA_029881615.1 Alphaproteobacteria bacterium
AGCGCCGGTGCGACCAGCCTCGTTCTCCAGACGGTTCTGCTGCCTCTGACCCTGGCCGATGGGGAGTCGCAAGTCACGATTCACGGCGGCACGCATATGCAATGGAGCCCGTCCTTCGACTACCTTTGCAACGTCTGGCTGCCGCTGCTGCAGGGTATCGGCATCGCCGCCGAAGTGGCGCTGGATGCCTGGGGCTGGTTCCCCATCGGGCAGGGATGTATTCGGGCCACCATTCACGGGGGCAAGTGCCGATGGCCGAAACCCGTGGTGCTGGAAGAGCGTGGTGCCCTGATCGAGGTTTCCGGGCGGGCCGTGGCGGCAAACCTTCCCGCCCATATACCGCAACGCATGGCCGACCGGGCCAATGCACTGCTCGCCGATCTGGGTGTTCCGATCGCAGTCGAGCCACTGCGGGTGCGCGCCGCCTGCGCGGGCGCCGGTATTTTCCTGACCGCCCGCTACGAAAATACTGCTTGCGGCTTCAGCGCGCTGGGCGCACGCGGCAAGCCTGCGGAGCAGGTCGCGGAGGAAGCAGTGACGGCGCTATTGGCGCATCGCAACGGCGGCGCGGCGCTGGATGAACATCTGGGGGATCAGATACTGGCGCCGCTGGCCCTCGCCAGCGGTCCGTCACGTTATTCGGTGGAACGGATCAGCAGGCATCTGGAAACGAACGCCTGGCTGATCGAGCGTTTCAGACTGGCCCGGATCGGCCTTGACCGCAACGCCGACGGGACCGGCCTCGTCACCGTAACGCCGACCGGCGATAAAGCATCCAGCCCGTTCTGCTAAAAGGGGTTTCTCGAGAAGTCCGGCGGTATCGTGGGGTGTCAGGGGCGCATGATCAGCCGGTTCACCTCCCTGTCCACGCCGATAAGGATACATTGACCTGCGTCAATGGCTGAAACGCCGGATAAGCGTATCCATGGGCAGAAACCAGCGCCCCGACCCTTATCGACCGTTCCGTTCATATCCGTTGCGGCGGAGGGCGGGGAAGAATCGAGCGTAGCGCAGGCGCACAAGCAGTATGCCCAATCGCAACGCACATGCCTGCCGCCGGCAATGGCGGAATTTCATTCTGCTCGCCATGTCAGTGTTGGTGGCCGTGGTGGCGGTCGTGTCAACACCGGCTTTCGCGACCGAGGACCGGATCGGGCGTTTCGAATATTACCAGATCACGGGCCGGAATAATCTTCTGCAAGTCGCGCGACTGAACGGGTTGGGATATGTCGAGTTACTTGCCGCCAACCCCGGTGTGGACCCTTGGATACCGGAAAAAGGGCGGATACTGGTCCTGCCAAAGGCGCATCTGCTGCCCGATGCTGCGCGCCAGGGTATCGTCATCAACCTGGCTGAAATGCGGCTTTATTTCTTCCGGAACGAAAGCGAGCCTGTCCTGAATTTTCCCATCGGAATCGGACGCATGGGGCGCGAGACGCCGGTCGGCGTTACGCAGGTCAAGGCAAAGCGAAAAGACCCAACCTGGATACCGCCCGCGTCGATCCGCGCTGAACGACCCTATCTGCCAGACCAAATACCGCCCGGCCCGCGAAACCCCTTGGGAAATTACGCGCTGGATCTCGCTTGGCCGGGCTATGTGATCCACGGCACCAACCAGCCATACGGGATCGGCCGCAGAGTCAGCAGCGGGTGTATTCGCCTTTACCCGGAGGACATAGAGATCTTGTTCCGGCTCGTTTCCATCGGCACGACCGTGACCATTGTCTACCAACCGGTCAAGCTGGGCTGGTCGGACGGCGAACTTTACATGGAAGTCCATCCGACGGCGACGCAGGCCGACGAACTGGAAGCCCGCGGCTGGTTTACAGCGGCGGCGATCCTGTCTCTGGACGACCAGGTACGCAACGCCGCCGGCGCCGCGTTGTCCCGCGTGGCCTGGGATATCGTCTATGATACCGCACGCAAACGGCGGGGCGTCCCCGTCCGAATTACCCGTTGATCAGATCTGCTATTTCCGCAGCGACTGCATATAGATCGCTTCGGCCCTTTCGGCGGCAGCCCTGGCCGCCGCGGCGTCGGCCGCCGCTGCGGTGGCGCTGTCATCCGCCGCTCTGGAGTTTGCTTGAGCCTGAGCGATTTCGGTTCGCAGCGCATCAAGATCCGCCTGCGTGACCGCGCCTTCCTGGGCCGTGCAGCCAGCCGCCAACAGCAGGACAGTCGCAACCGTTGCGCCCGTGCGGGCGATATAGTTGATTCTCATGTCAGATGCCTCCTGGCGTCCCGTCGACAGGGACGGGCTACCATCGCTTGAATGACTGTAGCTTTTTGCCTCAACGTCTAGCTCCGATATCCGGACTTCCCGTTGAATGCGGTACAGTGGAAGGGGGAAGGCGGCATCGCCGCCATTGGATTACACTGCCCTCTTCCGAGGTGTGGAAGGGAGACATATTTTACGGTTCGGCGCCTTGATCTCGATCAGTTATGACGTCAAAAAACGCGAACAAACCCGTTTCGGATGCCGCTCGGCACGGGACTCTTCACGGTTGGGAAAGCAGGCCAGTGCCGACCGCATATATATATGGGCGAAAAGCCTTAGCCGTTGTCCCAGTGCAGAGCCAACCTGCCTTCGGTCACCGCCTCGACCCGGGCACCGAGTTTACGGCATTCGCGATCCAGGACCTTGTATATCCAGGCGGCATCCCTTTGCGTCGGGCGGCTCAGGCGAAAATTCCTGATCTGCAGCGGTGTCATCGTCATTTCCACCAGCCTTCCGCTCTGCGGCTCAAAGCCCGGAAAATACATCAGCACCAGATCGTCCCGGAATTCCTCGTATCCCTCGATGCCTTCGTAATCGTTCAGGAAATCGCCACAGCCATAAAGGATCGGCTTTCCCTTGTAAATTTCGATCCCCTTCGGATGGTGCGAGGAATGGCCGTGGACAATATCGATATCCGCCAGGTCGATCAGGGAATGGGCGAAGGCCCGTTGCCGCGGGGGGGTTTCATAGCCCCAGTTT
>JAOUMF010000482.1 GCA_029881615.1 Alphaproteobacteria bacterium
GCCTGGTCGCCGGCCTTGCCGCCCAGCATGCCCAGCGCGTGGCTGAGATTGCGCCGCGCAATGGACTTGTCGATGGCTACCCGGGGGCGTGCCTCATCGACCGCCCGGCGCGCCAGCGCCAGCCCCTCCTCCATAGTCTCCATATCGTCCTTGCGGTCGCCGATATCGATCAGGATCACCGCCGGCAGGCTGACGATGACGCCGCGCAACAGATGGCGCGGCCAGGGTTTGATCTCCAGTAATTCCCGGAAAGTGGCGACCGCCACCTCCAACTGCTCCCAGCCCGGTTCCAGCCCGCCCAGCCCCCACTCGGCGCGGCCCCGGTAATACAGTGCGGTGGCCAGTTCGGGGGTCAGGTTCCGGGCCTTGAGAACCGGGATCGCCTCGGCCAGGATCGCCAGGGCTTCCTCGAACCGTGCGCGGTTCGGGCGGTTGCCGCCGGCTTCGGTCAGCAGCATGGCCAGTTGCATCCGGGCCCGCACCCAGCGTCGCGATTTCCCGCCCCAAAAGTTCTTCTCCGCCGCCTTGCGGGCCGATACCAGCGCCCGCTCGATACGGGCATCGCGCGCCAGCCGGTCGCGACCGACCTGCCAGCGAAACAGCCATAGCGCGACCCCCGTCACCGCCAACAGAGCGACGACGACAAACAACGGCCAGTATTCGACGGTTTCTTCCATTCTGCTTTCCCAAGCGAGGACACCACGGCAATTGGCCTCAACCGGGCTTAAGGGCGCGTTAAGGGCGGCCTGTTATAGATATCGCCGCATATATCGTGATGGAGCCTCCACCGTGAGCAGCCGCGCCTCTCCCTATATTCTGGCCGCCGCCTTCGGGCCAAAATTCTTTGCCATCGGCTCGAAGCTTTTCAAGTCGGTCAAGGTTGTCAAGGCGGGACTCGCCGGGACCAGCGTCATGGCCTATTCCCTGCTGTTCAGTTGGGAGTTCGCGGTGATCGTGGTGGTTTCACTGGTGATCCACGAATACGGGCATGTCTGGGCCATGCGCGCCGTCGGTATTCCCACCAAGGGCTTCTATCTGATCCCCTTCGTGGGCGGGGCCGCGGTGCCCGAGCGCGCCTTCGCCAGCCGGCTGGAGGAACATTTCGTCGCCATCGCCGGGCCGGTCTTCGGACTGGCCCAGGCCACGCTGATTTACGGGCTTTACCTGATTTACCAGAACCCGCTGCTGGGGGCGATCGCGGCCTGGATCGCGGTGCTGAACCTGTTCAACATGATCCCCATCACGCCGCTGGACGGCGGGCGCATCATCAAATCCGCCACCATGTCCGTTGGGCCCGGTATCGGCATGGCGGTATTGATATCGAGCATATTCGTGGGCATCGGACTGATGTTCTGGCTCAAAAGCTGGATACTGGCCCTGATCGTCGTGATTTCCCTGGTCGAATTCCTGTTCGAACGGCGCACCCACCGCTTCACCCCCGACCCCTACCTGAAGCGCATGACGCCGGTTCAGACGGCAGGCTGTCTGGCCTCCTATACCGTGGTGGTCGTTGCGCTGGCGCTGATTACTTATGGCTGCCTTTCGATTCCCGAAGCCCGCCTCGCGATGACGATCTTTTCCGATGGCTGATTACTTTGACAGAAACGCCTGAAACGTTACTGTCTCTTACATGACTGTCCCGGAAATTCTTTCGCTGGCCGATTCGATTCGCACCGGCAACCGGCGTGCGCTGGCGCGCGGCATAACGTTGGCGGAATCCACCCGCCCCGATCATCGCGCGCAGGCCAATACGCTGCTGGACCTCTTGCTGCCACATGCCGGGAATTCCATCCGCATCGGAATCACCGGCGTCCCCGGCGTGGGAAAATCCACTTTCATCGAGACATTCGGTAGCCATGTCATAAGCCAGGGCCACCGCCTGGCGGTGCTGGCGGTCGACCCGACCTCGCGCAAGAGCGGCGGCTCGATCCTGGGCGACAAGACCCGCATGGAAGAACTGGCGCGCAACGAATCCGCCTTTATCCGACCCTCGCCCGCCGGCGAGACACTGGGCGGCGTGGCCCGGCGCACCCGCGAAGCCTTGCTGCTGTGCGAGTCGGCGGGGTTCGACGTTATTTTCGTCGAGACCGTCGGTGTCGGCCAATCCGAAACGGCGGTCGCCGACATGACCGACATGTTTTTGCTGCTGCTGCTGCCCGGCGGTGGCGACGAATTGCAGGGGCTGAAACGCGGCATCGTCGAAATGGCCGATATGGTGCTGGTCAACAAGGATGACGGCGACCTCGCCGACGCGGCCCAGCGGGCGGCTTCGGAATATAGCGGCGCGCTACACCTGCTGGGCGCGGGCACGCCGGACTGGCCTGTGCCGGTCGCCACTTGCTCGGCGCTTACCGGCAAGGGCATTGCCGAGGCATGGCAATGGGTTGAAACCTTTCGTACGACAATGGCGCCTAACGGCCAGATCGCCGCGCGCCGCGCCGCCCAGTCCCGCGAATGGATGTGGAGCGAGATCAGGGAAGGGCTGATGGCGACATTGAAATCCAGCCCCGGCGTAGCCGCGCATCTGCCGGAACTTGAAGCCGAGGTTTCCGCCGGCAGAATCACCCCCGCCGCAGCCGCCCGCGGGCTGCTTGAGGCCTTTCTGAAACACGAATGATAATTCGGTCGCCAGGCAGTCTTTCCCAGCCATTCGTGCCGATACCGGGAAATCAGTTCACCAGACGATCCGCCATCAGCGCGGCCTGCGTACGGTTATCCGCCTGCAATTTGCGCATAACCTGCTTTACATGGGCCTTGACGGTATTTTCACACATGTTCAACGTGGCGGCGATATCCCGATTTGACATACCTTGAGACAGCATGCCCAGCACATGACGCTGACGCGGTGTCAGCGAGGGAAAATGTTCCGCGATCACCTCTTCGCGCCCGGCTTTCGCCTCAGCCGTTTTCTTCGTTCTGCGGCCGGCAGACGGAATATCCAGTACCAATGTGGGTGGCGCATAAGTGCCGCCGG
>JAOUMF010000484.1 GCA_029881615.1 Alphaproteobacteria bacterium
CGCCCATGTCCGCTACCCCGCCGCTGCCTGCATTTCACCGATCATGGCGGCCAGCGCAACGATTCGCCTGGCCTCTTCCACATGCAGGTTTTCGATCAGCTTGCCATCGACCACGACAACGCCCTGGCCCGCTTTCGTGGCGTCCCCATGGGCGGCGATGATCTTTTCGCTCCAGTCGATTTCCTCGGCCGAGGGTGCAAAGATCTCATTCGCCTTGTCGATGGTTTTGGGATGAATCAACGTCTTGCCGTCGAAGCCGAATTCCAGCCCCTGACGGCAGGAGTCGGCGAAACCTTCGTCGTCGGCGAGGTCCAGATGCACCCCGTCGAGGATTGCCAGCCCATGCGCCCGCGCCGCCAGCACGCACAGCGACAGGCTGGTCACCATCGGCAAGCGGCCCGGCGTATGCAGGCAATGCAGATCCTTGGCGAGGTCCGAGGTCCCCATGACGAAACCGCCCAGCCGTTGCGAGCCCCAGGCGATTTCCTCGGCATGCAGCACGCCCAGCGGGGTTTCGATCATGCACCAGATGGCGAGGCTGGCGGGCGCGCCGCTGTCGGCGAGGATTTCCTCGACCTGGCGGATCGTCTCGGCGCTCTCCACCTTGGGCAGCAGGATCGCATCGGCCCCGGATTTCGCCATCGCGGCGATATCCTCGTGGCCCCATTCGCTATCCAGCCCATTGGTCCGCACCAGGATTTCCCGCTGGCCATAGCCGCCCTCGGCCAATGCGGCGAGTATCTGTTTCCGCGCGGTTTCCTTGGCATCGGGCGCCACCGCATCCTCCAGATCCAGGATCAGCGCATCGGCGGCCAGCGTCCGCCCCTTCTCCAGCGCCCTTGCATTGGACCCCGGCATGTAAAGCATGCTCCGTCGCGGTCGGATCGTCGCGGCCATTCGTTATGCCCCCTGCTGCAGCCGTTTTCGTAGCCTGTTACCCGGAACTATAACCAAGCGGTGGGCGGGCCGCAAAGCCTATAGTGCGGTGCAGCAATCAGGCAAACCTGCCGCTTGCCAAGGGCCGCCAAGGGAAATATGGGGATAATGGGGAGGTGGGGATAAGTGTTATCTAGCGGCCAGAGGCCGCCTTCTTTCTTATCCCCCTATCTCCCTTATCCCCATATCCCCCTTCATGCGACCTGTGCCAAGGGCACAATCGACGGGTGGGGCTGTCGAAACCGGAAGCGACTCGCCCGCCAGCTTCGCAAGCCGTGGAGTCAAACCTCCAGCGAATAGCCCGCGCCGCGTACCGTGCGGATCGGGTCTCGGCCGGTCGCCGCGCGCAGGGACTTGCGCAGGCGGCCGATATGGACGTCGACGGTGCGGTCTTCCACATTGATGTCGCGGCCCCAGACGGCGTCGAGAATCTGATCGCGGCTGTAGACACGGCCGGGATGTTCCAGGAAATGGCGCAGCAGCTTGAACTCGGTAGGGCCGAGTTCGACGTCGGCACCGGCAATGCGAACCCGATGGGCGGCCAGATCCATGACGATGTCCCCCGCGGTCAATTCCTCGGCGCCGATCGCCGGGCGGGCACGGCGCAGCAGGGCGCGCACGCGGGCAATCAATTCGGCCGGCGAGAAGGGCTTGGTGACGTAGTCGTCGGCGCCGGTTTCCAGGCCGCGGATGCGGTCGGCTTCCTCGCCCCTGGCGGTCAGCATGATGACCGGCAGATCGTGGGTCGCCGGATCGCGGCGAATGCGGCGACAGATTTCGATGCCGCTGACATGGGGCAACATCCAGTCCAGCAGCACAAGATCGGGCGGTTCCTCGGCCAGGGCCTCAATCGCGCGCTCGCCGTCCTCGGCGATGCGAACGGTGAAGCCTTCTTTCTCGAGATTATAAGCCAACAGCGTCGACAGCGCCGATTCGTCCTCGACGATGAGAATGTGCGCGACCACAGATCCTACTCGCGGATAGGCTCACCCCGGTCGGGGAGCGAATCCTTCAGCGGTTTCGCCTTGACCCGGAAATAGATCGTTTCAGCGATGTTGGTGACGTGGTCGCCGATGCGCTCCACGTTCTTGGCGACGAACAGCAAGGTCGTGTAGGCGCCTATATTGCGCGGGTTTTCCATCATGTAGGTCAGATATTCGCGGAACAGGCTGCCGTAGAGATCGTCGACCTCTTCATCGCGTAGCCAGACCTCGACCGCCTTGTCCACGTCGCCGGCCAGCGAAGCATCCAGCACATCCTTCAACATCGCCAGCACCAGCTTGCCGAGGCGCTGGATCCCGGCCACCGCCGACGCCTCGGGCGGAACCTCGATCGCGGCGCCGCGCCGGCACATGTTTTCCGCATGATCCGCGATACGCTCCAGATCGGAAGCAATGCGCAACGCCGACAGGATATAGCGCAGATCGATGGCCATGGGCTGGCGCAGGGCCAGCAACCGCAGGGCCAGCGCATTGATCTCGGCCTCCATCTCGTCGACCTTGGCGTCGCTGATGGCGACTTCCTTGGCCAGTTCGGGGTCATGTTCGAAGACGGCGCGAATGGCGTTGTCGATCTGCGCCTCGGCCAGGCCGCCCATGCGGCCGATCAGCTCGTTCAACTGTTGAAGTTCGTCGTCATAGGCGCGAACGATATGTTTGCTTTCGGGCATGTCCGTATTCCTCCCTAGCCGAAGCGGCCGGTTATATAACCCTGCGTTCGTTCGTCGCGCGGGTTTGTGAAAATATCCTCGGTATCGCCGACCTCGACCAGCTCTCCCAGATGCAGGAAGGCGGTACGCTGCGAAACGCGCGCGGCCTGCTGCATCGAATGGGTGACGATGACGATGGTATAGCTCTGTCGCAGTTCGTCGATCAATTCCTCGATCCGCGCGGTGGCGATCGGGTCCAGCGCCGAACAGGGCTCGTCCATCAGAATGACTTCCGGGTTCACCGCGATGGCGCGGGCGATGCAGAGACGCTGCTGCTGGCCGCCGGAAAGTCCGGTGCCGGCCTCGCCCAGCCGGTCGCGAACCTCTT
>JAOUMF010000483.1 GCA_029881615.1 Alphaproteobacteria bacterium
AGTCATCTCCCTCTTTTTCATGCTTCCTCCGTTGGATCGGTCAATGATACCGACGCTGCATACCGAGCGATTGTTATTGCGTCCCTTCAGCCCGCGGGACGTGCCCGCGGTGTTGGCGCATTGCGGTAATTGGGATGTCGCGCGGATGTTGGCCCGCGTTCCGCACCCCTATTCGCGCGACCTCGCGGCAGACTGGATCGAGTCGCATGCGGACGACTGGCAGCGCGGGATCGAGGCGATTTTCTGCATAGATCGTGGCGGTGATGCAATCGGCGCCGTGGGGCTCAGGCTTACCGCGCCCGCGACCTACGAGTTGGGATACTGGTTGGGCGAGCCCTGGTGGGGCGCCGGGTTCGCGACCGAAGCGGGGCGCAGGATCGTAACTTTCGCATTTGACGAACTACGTGCTGAAAAACTGACATCCGGGCATTATGTGGATAATCCCGCATCCGGGCGTGTATTGGAAAAATGCGGATTCCGCCATACAGGCGAAAGCGTGGTACCTTGTCAGGCGCGTGGCGAGGCGGTAGCGCACAGGAATTATGAATTAATACGGGCCGGTCAGGCAGGAAAGTCATGAAGTTTCTCGATCAGGCGAAGGTCTATATCAAGAGCGGTAACGGTGGAAACGGGTGTTCCAGTTTCCGGCGCGAAAAATATATCGAATTCGGCGGTCCCAACGGGGGCGACGGCGGGCGTGGCGGCGATGTGATCGCGGTCGCGGTTCCCGGTCTCAATACGTTGATCGATTTCCGCTATCAGCAGCATTTCAAGGCCCAGAAAGGCCGCCCCGGACAGGGACGCCAGATGACCGGGGCCAACGGTCAGCATGTGGTTATCAAACTGCCGGTCGGTACCGAGATCATTGACGAGGAAACTGGTGAGACAATCGCCGATCTGACAGAGGCCGGCCAGGAGATCACATTGTTGCGCGGCGGTGACGGTGGGCGCGGCAATCTGCATTTCAAATCCTCGACGAATCGCGCGCCGCGTCGCGCCGATCCCGGTTGGCCCGGCCAGGAGATGACTATAATCTTGCGGCTGAAGCTGATTGCGGATGCCGGTCTGGTCGGTTTGCCGAACGCGGGCAAGTCCACATTTCTGGCGGCAACGTCGCGGGCGACGCCCAAGATCGCTGATTATCCTTTCACCACCCTGCATCCGCAACTCGGCGTGGTTTATGCAGAGGGCCAGGAATTCGTGCTGGCCGATATCCCGGGCCTGATCGAGGGCGCGCATGAGGGGTTGGGTCTGGGCGATCGTTTTCTGGGTCACATCGAACGCTGTGGCGTGTTGCTGCATCTGGTCGACGGGACGCAGGAGGATGTCGTTGGGGCTTATCGCACGGTGCGCCACGAGATGCAGGAATATGGCGGTGGACTGGCCGAAAAGACCGAGATCATCGGCCTTAACAAATGCGACGCGCTGGACGAGGAAATCATCGCGGAAAAAAAGGCTGCGCTGGCCAAGGCCGCCGGTGCGCCGGTTTATGTGCTTTCCGGTGTTTCCGGCGAGGGTGTCGACAAGGTTCTGTCGGCTCTGTTGGGCGAAATAAAACGCGATCGTGCCGCCCGCGCGGAAGAGAAAGCCGCCGCCCAAAGCGTCAAGACTGTATCGGGCGACGTCGAGGCTGATGGTGGCTGGACGCCATGACGGGCAATCTCGGTAGGCTGACGAAGGCCAAGCGGATCGTCATCAAGATCGGCTCGGCGCTACTGGTGGATCAGGAAAGCGGCGCTATCCGGCGCGACTGGCTGGCCGCCCTGGCCGAAGATATTGCGGCGCTGCATGATCAGGGCAAGCAGGTGGCCGTGGTTTCGTCCGGTGCGATTGCGGCCGGCCGCCGGCATCTGGGGCTGACCGGGCGCACGCTCAGGCTGGAAGAAAAGCAGGCCGCCGCGGCAACCGGGCAGATTCGTTTGGCGCATGCTTATGAAGAGGCGCTGGCCCGCCACAATATCACCGTGGCGCAAATTCTGGTGACGCTGGACGACACGGAAGAGCGGCGGCGGCATTTGAACGCCCGCAGCACGCTGAATCAACTCCTGGCATTGGGCGCGGTGCCGTTGATCAATGAAAACGACACGGTCGCCACCCAGGAAATTCGTTATGGCGACAATGACCGGCTGGCCGCGCGTGTCGCGGCCATGATCAGTGCCGATGTGCTGGTTTTGCTGTCGGATATCGACGGCATGTATGAGGCCGATCCCCGTAAGGCGCCCGACGCGAAATATATTCCTGAAATCGGTGAGATCACGGCTGAAATCGAAGCCATGGCCGGGGCCGCGCCCGAGGGCTATTCGTCGGGCGGCATGATCACCAAGGTGGCGGCGGCCCGGATTGCCTTGGGCGGCGGGTGCCATATGGCCCTGGCCGAGGGGCATTCGCTCAATCCCGTGCGCCGCCTTATGGAAGGCGGGCGCTGCACCTGGTTCGTGGCTTCAGCCAATCCCCGCACGGCGCGAAAACGCTGGATCGCGGGTTCGCTGAAACCGGCGGGCGAACTGATCGTCGACAAGGGCGCGGAAAATGCCCTGGCGAAGGGCAGCAGTTTGTTGCCGGCGGGCGTCGCGAAGGTCAAGGGTCGTTTCGATCGTGGCGACCTGGTGACGTTGCGAAGCCTGGAAGGCAAAGAGATTGGCCGGGGGCTGGCCGCCTATGGCGATGAGGATGCGAAACGAATCGCCGGTCACAAGACCGGTGAAATAGAGGAAATTCTGGGCTATCGTGGGCGCGATGAAATTGTCCATCGTGACGATCTGGCACTGGACTGACAGGCGGGGGGGCAGAACAATGACGAATGTAACGGCTCTGAAAACCGGGGATATAGCGGCGGAAATGCGCCAGATTGCCGGGGAAGCCCGCGCCGCGGCCCGTGCGCTTGCGCTGTCCGATGGCGAGGCGCGCAACGCGGCGCTACGTTTGGCGGCGGCCGAAATCCGCCAGCAGGCGGCCCAGATTGCGGAAGAGAA
>JAOUMF010000485.1 GCA_029881615.1 Alphaproteobacteria bacterium
CTTCGTAATCGTCGCCGTGCTGCTGGTGGTCGGGTCGCTGAACCTGTCGGATATCGTGCGGGCACAGGCCGGCGGTTTCTGGAACTGGCATGTGGTCGACAACATGCTCCTGCTGTTTCCCATGGCGATCGTATTCCTGATTTCGACGCTGGCGGAAACCAACCGCACGCCGTTCGATCTGCCGGAAGCAGAGGCCGAGCTGGTTGCGGGTTATTTCGTTGAATATTCGTCCTTTCCCTTTGCGATGTTCTTCCTTGGGGAATACCTGAACATGATGCTGATGTGCGGGATGACGACGATCCTGTTCTTCGGCGGATGGCAGGCGCCCATACCGGCGCTGGATTTCATTCCGGGCGTGATCTGGTTCGGCATCAAGATATTCTTCTTCATGTTCGTCTTCTTCTGGGTACGCGCGACCCTGCCGCGTTACCGCTACGATCAGCTGATGCGGCTGGGCTGGAAAGTGTTCCTGCCGTTGTCGCTGTTCTGGGTGGTCGTTGTGGCCGGGTTGGTTGAATATGGCGTCATCGGCGGCGGACAGGGTTGAGGAGAGAGAGACGATGAGCAACATTACGGGCGCCGTCTGGGCTTTCGCGCTAAAGGAAATAGCGCAAGGCATGTTCCTGACCCTTCGGGTCATGTTCCGTCCCAAGGTCACGCTGAATTATCCGTATGAAAAGGGGCCGATCAGCCCCCGGTTTCGCGGCGAACACATGTTGCGCCGCTATCCCAACGGCGAGGAACGCTGCATTGCCTGCAAGCTGTGCGAGGCGGTGTGTCCGGCCCAGGCCATCACGATCGAGGCCGAAGAGCGGGCCGACGGCAGCCGCCGCACCACGCGCTACGACATCGATATGACGAAATGCATCTATTGCGGCTATTGCCAGGAGGCTTGCCCGGTGGATGCCATCGTCGAGGGACCGAATTTCGAATACGCCACCGAAACCCGCGAAGAGCTGTTCTACAACAAGCAGAAGCTGCTTGATAACGGCGAGCGCTGGGAGACGGTGGTTGCCGCCAACATTGCGCAGGATGCGCCCTACCGCTAGTTCGATCGCGAACAGGAAAACCCCGGGGAAGGGGGCTAGATGATACTGCAAGCACTCATATTCTATCTTTTCGCTTTCGTCGCCGTGGGCGCGGGCGTGATGGTGATCGTCGCGCGCAATCCCGTCCATTCGGTGCTGTTCCTGATACTCACCTTTTTCAATGCGGCCGGTCTGTTCGTATTGATGGGGGCCGAGTTCCTGGCGATGCTGCTGGTCGTTGTTTATGTCGGCGCGGTGGCGGTCCTGTTCCTGTTCGTGGTGATGATGCTGGAAATCGACTTTATCCGGCTGCGCGAGGGGTTCCTTCAATACATGCCTGTCGGCGGTCTGCTGGGGCTGGTGCTGCTGGCCGAACTGGTGGTCGTGATCGGCGGTTATTTCATGGCTCCCGCGGTTGCCGGCACGCATGGCGCTCTTGCCGCGGCCAGCGCGCCGGTGGTTGGCGACATCACCAATACCGAGGCGCTGGGCCGGCTGCTCTACACGGAATATGTATATATTTTCCAGGCGGCGGGACTGGTGCTGCTGGTGGCGATGGTTGGGGCGATCGTCTTGACCCTGCGCCATCGCGAAGTGCGCCGTCAGCGGATCTCCGATCAGGTCTCGCGCCGGCCGGGTGAAACGGTCGAACTGGTCAAAGTGCCGACGGGGAGTGGCGTATGATGTTGCAGATTGGACTCGGACATTATCTGACCGTCGCGGCGATCCTGTTCACGCTGGGGCTGTTCGGCATTTTCCTGAACCGCAAGAATGTCATCATCATCCTGATGTCGATCGAACTGATGCTGCTGGCGGTGAATATCAATCTGGTGGCTTTCTCGACCCATTTGCAGGATATGGCGGGGCAGGTTTTCGCCATGTTCGTGCTGACGGTCGCGGCGGCCGAGGCCGCTGTCGGGCTGGCCATCCTTGTCGTCTATCACCGCAATCGCGGCTCGATCGAGGTCGAGGACATCAACATGATGAAGGGTTGACGCAGAGATGGAAGCCGCAATCGTATTCCTGCCGCTGCTGGCCGCCTTCATTACCGGTTTTTTCGGCCGGTTCATTGGCGACCGCGCATCGCAGTATCTGACCAGCATGACGCTGGTTCTTTCCGCGATCCTGTCCTGGGTAGTGTTTTTCGACGTCGCAGTCATGGGCAACGTCGCCGGCAAGGTCGATCTGGGCACCTGGATCCGCGTTGGCGGATTCGATTTCGAATGGATGCTCAGGGTCGATCAGCTTACCGCCGTGATGCTGATCGTGGTGACGACGGTGTCGGCCGTCGTGCATGTCTATTCCATCGGCTACATGCATCACGACCCGCATGCGCCGCGTTTCTTTGCCTATCTCAGCCTGTTCACCTTCTTCATGCTGATGCTGGTGACGGCGGACAACCTGATTCAGATGTTCCTGGGCTGGGAAGGGGTGGGGCTCTGTTCCTATCTGCTGATCGGCTTCTGGTACGAACGGCCTTCGGCCAACGCGGCCGCGATCAAGGCGTTCGTGGTAAACCGGGTTGGGGATTTCGGGTTTGCGCTGGGTATTTTCGGCGTCTTCGTGCTGTTCGATACGGTGCGTTTCGACGAGATTTTCGCGGCCGTGCCGGCCCAGGCTGACGCAACCATCACCTTCTTGAGCTGGGAACTGCCGGCGATCACCACGGTCTGCCTGCTGCTGTTCGTCGGTGCGATGGGCAAGTCCGCGCAGCTTTTGCTGCATACCTGGTTGCCTGACGCGATGGAGGGCCCGACCCCGGTCTCGGCCCTGATCCATGCCGCGACGATGGTGACCGCGGGCGTGTTCATGGTCGTTCGTCTGTCGCCGATTTTCGAATATTCGGAAACCGCGCTGGCCGTCGTTACCATCGTGGGTGCTTCGACGGCTTTCTTCGCCGCGACCGTGGGGCTGACCCAGACCGATATC
>JAOUMF010000486.1 GCA_029881615.1 Alphaproteobacteria bacterium
CGACGATCCGTTCTATCGGAACATTGACGCCGTAATAGTCGCGATAATGGCCGGCGATCGCCTCCCGCAGTTCCGGTATGCCCAGCGCCACCGTATAACCGATGCGATGTTCGTCCAGCGCCGCGCGGGCCGCGTCGATAACGCCCCGCGGCGCGCCGGTGCCGGGTTGGCCGACTTCCATATGGAACACGTCCGCGCCGGACGCCGCACGCTCGGCCGCCGCGCGCATCACTTCCATGACGATGAAGGCGGGAATCTCGCCCCGTTTTGAAATTTTCGGTGCCATCGCGTCAGTCCGGGAAAACCGCGAGGCCAAAGCCCCGAGGATCGCTGACTGCCCAACACAACGTCTTCTCGGGCTCCACGGGATATCCCGGCGGACAGTGAATTGCATTGACCCGGCCCAACGACTTGACCCGCGCGACCGAATGGCCACGCCCCGTCAAAGCCTGCAGGATATCGTCATCGGCCTGCGATTCCAGATAAACCGTGCCTCCACCCCCGTGGTGAACGCGGGGCCGTCGAATCTGCCGGTCCAGCCTTTGCCCATCGATAACGGTTGCGGCCGCGACATTGATCAACGACGTGGCGCCATCCGCCCCGTCGCCCCCGGTAGCGATGAATTTCATTGCCTGCACCCGAGGATTGAAGATCATCACGGGTCCCAGCGACAGCGGATTTCGGTCCCGCGATTCCGGTGACGGCGCCAGCAGGATTCCCGTGCCCGGCGCGGCGATCCCCGCTCCAAACGGCTTGTAAGATGTGAAATTGCACGCCACGGCGCCGCCCAGATAATCCATCGCGACCACGCCGGTGGAGACCCGCGCCGCCGACTGATCCGGCGGGCCGTTATCGGTCCCGCCCTGCACGCCCGCCGCCGTCGGGTTATAGCCGGTCATGGATTGTTCGGCCGCGGCCGCCGACAAGAGTTCACCCGGCTGTAGCGTCGCGCCGTCGTCGGCAAGCCAGCGCGAGCGTCCCGCGAACGCAATACGGGCGGTTTCCGCCAGCAAATGATATCGCTCGTCGATATCCGCCCTGGCATAACGCTTGTCGTCCACCAGCATTTGCCACATCTGCCCGGCAACCAGGCCGGCGCCCGCGGGCGCGGGCGCAAAGTAGATATTGTCATTGTGGAACTGAACGCCGTCTACCGGCTGCCAGATCGGTTTGAAATTCCACAGGTCCTGGCGGAGCAGCGAACCGCCGGCCTGCTGAACCGCCTGAACCAGATTGTCGGCCAACGGCCCCCTGTACATGGCCCCTGCGCCGCCCAGCCTTAACGCCGCCAGAAAGTCCGCAAGGTCGGACTGGATCACGACCTGGCCCTCGACCGGCAATGCCCCCCGGGGCGCAAAGATTTCCCGGGCGGCGGGTTGCGCCAATAGCTTCCTGCCACCGGCGCCGTAAGTCACCGCCGAAGCCCTGGTCAGGGGCTCGCCAAATCGCGCGATCCGTTCGGCGGGCGCCAGCACGGTGCGCCAGTCCAGATAACCGTACCGGGCATGCAGCGCCGCGACTCCGCGCACATTGGCCGGCACCGCCGTCGCCCGATATCCGCCGGCAGCCGACGATCTTGGCGCCACGAAATCCAGTGCCAGAACCTGCCCCTGATCCCAGTCGGCGACCATGCAGACGCCGCCACCGCCGAGACTGGCCGCCGATGGATAGGTCACCGCCAAGGTAAAATAAGCCGCCACAACGGCATCGGCCGCGGATCCACCCCTGGCCAGCATATCCATCGCCGCGCGGGCGGCGAGCGGTTCATCGGCTACCGCGGCCCCCTTGAAAACAGCGCCCGGCAGCACCTGATCTATTTCGGTGGAAGCACAGCCCGCAAGCAAGACTATCGATGCCGCAAGTACGGCTCCACGATTGCGCCAACGCATGGGGCGGGTTAGTCTGCCTCCACAATGGAGAAATAATTCGTTGAAGCCCATACGCCTTATCGCTTCCTTTTTTGTTGCCGTGACGCTGACGCTGTTCGCCGCGCCGGCAATCACGCTTGCCCAGGGTTCCGGAGGACCGTCGCTGATTCGCGACGCGGAAATTGAAAATACCATCCGCATATACGCGAAGCCAGTACTAGAAGCAGCCAAACTGGAACCTGAATCATTATCTGTTTATCTCGTCCTGGACGACCGGCTTAACGCCTTTGTCGCCGGAGGGGAACGCATATTCATAAATACCGGCCTGTTACGCAACGCCGAGAACGCAAATGGCATCATCGGCGTACTGGCGCATGAGACCGGCCACATCGAGGGACGCCATCTGGCTAAAATGCAGGAAAACCTGCGCAATGCCAGCGCCCAGTCGATCGTCGCCCTGGTGCTGGGGGCGGTCGCCGCCGGCGTCAGCGGCAATCCCGAAGCGCTGATTGCGGGCGCCACCATGGGCCAGTCCGCCGCCACCGGATCCCTGATGCATTACAGCCAGGCCATGGAAAGCCAGGCCGATCAGGCGGCGCTCCGCTATCTGGAGGCGACCGGACAGTCGGCGCGCGGCCTGATGGACATTCTGAATAAATTGCAGAGCCAGGAAGTGCTGACCGCCGGGCGCCAGGATCCCTATCTCAGAACCCATCCGCTTAGCCAGGAGCGCATTGCCACCGTGCGCACCCATGTCGAGAACTCGTTATATTCCGATATTCCGCAGAGCGATTTGCTGGATTATCTGCAACGGCGCATGCGCGGCAAGCTGAACGGCTATATCGATCCCCCGGAGCGCACGCTCAACCGGTACAAAGCGCAAGACGATATTGAAGCGCGCTATGCTCGTATTTACGCGCTGGAAAAACTGCACCGAACGGACGAGGCGGTGGCAATCGCCGACAGCCTGATCGCCGAAAAGCCCAACGATCCGTTTTTTTACGAAACCAAGGGCTATATTCTATGGAAAGGCGGTCGCGTGCGCGAATCCGTCGAACCCTATCGCCGCTCGGTGGAAACGTCGGGGG
>JAOUMF010000488.1 GCA_029881615.1 Alphaproteobacteria bacterium
CTCTCCCAGCACCACGCCGACGCCCTGGGTGCCCTCCAGAAGCTTGATGATCACCGGCGCCCCGCCCACCATCTGGATCAACTCCTCGGCCCGGCGTGTGTCATGGGCAAAAGCAGTGACCGGCAGGCCAATCCCGTGCTTGGACAAAATCTGCAGACTGCGCAGCTTGTCGCGCGAGCGCACGATGGCCACCGATTCATTCAGCGCCCATACGCCCATCATCTCGAACTGGCGCACCACCGCCGCGCCATATGAGGTTATCGACGCGCCGATACGCGGAATGATGGCGTCCACGCCCTTGATGGGATCGCCCTGGTAAAAGACCGCGGGACGATGCGACGTGATATTCATATAGCAACGCGTGGTATTGATGATCTCGATCTCATGCCCTCTTTCCTCGGCGGCTTCCACCATCCGCTGATGGGAATAGAGATCGGGATTTCGGGCCAGCATGACGATCTTCATTTCGCGTCCCCGCTTTTGCTTTTCATTTTCTTGCCCAATCGAAAGGACTGGTCCGGGTCGACCAGCAACCGCCCCTGCATCGCGGTGCGTCCGATCAACAGCCTGAATCCCATTTCATCGCGATCGGTCAGGCTGAGATCGATCGGCCAGGCCTCTCCGCCCAGGATCAGGTCGGTCCGGATGATATAGCGCTTTTCACGCCGCCCTCCGGGATTGCTGACGGTACGGATATCGACCACCTTCTCATCGCAGGCAACTTTTACCGTATCGTCTTTTTGCGCAGGATATACAAAAAACCGCACCCAGGTTTCCCCGTCCCGCTTATAGCTTTCCACGTCGAAAGCATGAATCGCCGATGTCCGCGCGCCGGTATCCAGCTTGGCCTTGATGGAGTCTACCCCCAACCCCCGCAGCCCAACCCATTCACGCCAGCCGGCAATGCGCCTAGAATTCTCTTTCATATTCCGATAATGCCTGCAAAACTGCCAGTTTGGCGATCAAATTCGGACCGCCGGATTCGCCGCAACAAGCCGCAACGCGATCAGGCCCTTGCGCCGGGCAAGCCCGGCGGCACGATCTAACCGAAAAGATCATCCCGCGCAATCTTTTGGAGAACACCGCGCGATTGATTATCAACCCGGAATTCTGCTGTCCGTTCCCGGTCAGGACGGCAGACTAGCCCGCTAGCCCCGCCCGGGTTTCACATAATCACAAAACTCGTCATCGACAATCCCTGCCGACACCCGGCGCGGATCGTTAGTTTTTCTTCAGGCGGGGCAATAGCTGCTGCGCAAAATCGTTATATTTCGTGCCATCAGGGTCTTCCGGCACGGTCAATTTCAGGGCGCCAATCCGGCTTTGCCATGCGACGGTCGCGGCGGACATTTCCGCGGGCAACTTCAAATCTTCCACGGTCTTGACGACCTCGCGCATTTCGGCCGCGCGCCGCTCGCCATGCACGATGCCGCGTTCGAAATTGTAGGCGGCCTGTACCGGCCAATCGACCCCCGGGTGGCTGCGCAGCAGGGAGGCCAGGACTTCCCCGTCGACCCCCGCCGTCACGGCGGCCAATACGCATTCGGCGGTCAACGCTTCCAGCCCCTTCACCATGATCGACCGGATCATCTTGATCGAGGATGCCGCGCCGACATCGCCGTCAACCACGCGCGGCGCCATCGGCAGGGCCTCGAGCAACGGTTTTGCATCCTCGGCGTGAGGCCCCGCGATCAACAGCGGCACCATATTGCGCCTGGGATAGATCGGCGCCATCACGGCCACGTCGACATACCGCGCGCCGACGGGGGCCATCAGTTCGGCGGCGCGTTGCTTGGAAGAGGGCGCGCAAGAGTTCAGATCGAACCAGAACGAGCCCTTCCTCATATGCGGCGCACAATTTTCGGCGGCCTTCACCGCCTGATCCGCGGTGACGGTGGAAAACACCAGGTCGGCCTCTGCCACCGCCTCGGCCGCACCATCGCAACCGGCAACGCCAAGGCGATCATATCTGGCCCGCATCGGGGCGGCGGTCGCGTTGTTGTCGGTCTTTATGTCATAGGCCCGGATAGCCGCGCTGCCGCCCCACCCCTCGACGATGGCGCCGCCGGCCTCGCCAAATCCGATAAATGCGATGCCCTTGGTCACTACGCTATTCCCGCCGGTTCTTTTGCGTCCGCGCCGTCGAACCAGGAAAGTTCGCCCTGCAGGGTCACCACGCTGCCGATGATAATCAGCGAGGGCTGACCCAGACGGGCGGTTTCCTTGCGGGCCGGCAGATTGGAAATAGTACCGGTGATGACACGCTGGTCCGGCCTTGTGCCCTTTTCCACGATAGCCGCGGGCATGTCGGGATCGCCACCGGCGGCGATGTAGCCGGCCGACAGTTCCGGCAGGGCCGACAGCCCCATATAGACCACGATGGTCTGACCGGGCTGGATCAGCGCCTTCCAGTCGGGGGCCTGCTCGTCGCTACCATGGCCGGTGACGAAGACGCAGGCATGGGCGTGGTCGCGATGGGTCAATGGGATACCGGCATAGGCCGCGCAGCCGCTGGCCGCGGTGACACCGGGCACCACCTGGAACGGGATTCCCTCGGCCGCCAGCGCCTCGATCTCCTCGCCGCCACGGCCGAATATAAAGGGGTCGCCCCCCTTCAGCCGCAGCACCCGCTTGCCTTCCTTCGCCAGGCGCACCAACAGGGCGGAAATATCCTCCTGCCGCATGGTGTGATTTTGCGGCGATTTGCCCACATAGATGCGTTCGGCGTCGCGGCGGACCAGATTCAGGATACCGTCACCGATCAGCCGGTCGTACAGCACGACCTCGGCCTGCTGCATCAGCCGCAACGCCCGGAAGGTCAGCAAATCTGGGTCGCCCGGCCCGGCGCCGACCAGCCAGACCTCGCCTCGCGGCGGCCCATCGGCGCCCCGGGAGACGGCCTCAAGCTGCGCCTGCATGGCATGCTCGGCCTCGGAATCCCGACCGGCGAAGACC